>JAGROF010000099.1 GCA_020440405.1 Chlamydiia bacterium | reverse complement strand
TCAAAAACCGAAGAAATCAAACAAATCCTTTAACACTGGATAGGTTCATCTGTGAGCAATACTAGTTGTCTATAAAATCATATATTTAAAATAATTCGTTATTATGTTAAAATAATTAGTAATTATGGGAGGAAAAAATGGAAATATCTAATACTATTTTACAATCATCTAATAATAAGGTAGATGAGTATGCTGATCGAAAAGCTCAATGGGCTCGAGCTAAGGAAGCCGCTAAAGGGATCTTAGGTTCCTCAGCGTTGCTGATTTCTTATGGATTCTTAACACCTTCTCAATCAGTTATTTCTGGATTTTCAAGGCTGTATTTTAAATATCTCGGTGAATGCATGGGCTCCCTTCGTCGCTGCTCTCCTCAGAACACCTATTCTCACGTTATGGGAATGATGTTTCAAGCCCCTTCCACCAAAAGCCTACAAAGAGACCTCAGAAAGGCTGGAGAGGCTCTAGGCGTTAAAGGCTCTATCGAGTTTCAAGAATTGCAGGGGCCAGACTGCATCACCTCGGTAAATTCACATGCCTTTTCCCCAGAGCATCTAGTGGGGATTCATGGGATTATTCTTCGTGACCCGCGAGAGCTGCATCTCTTTGGATCGGATGACCGAATCAGAGCTCCTAAAAATTACCTTGCTGAGTCAAGCGCTTGTGGTCGATTTTTTGGCATCCAAGCTTTAGCACATATTTCTTTGAATACTGTTCTTTTTAAAGAAGCAGCTCATATCGCAACCCTTATTATTGGAGTCTTTTTGATGGATTCCTTGGGGCTTTTTGCAGAGCCTGGCATGGTGAATACGCTTCTTCAAGGACTCACGGTGCGCCTGTGTCAATATATCACGGAAGGGCTAGTGGATCGATATCAAACACTTCAAGCAGACCAAAAAACAGTCTCGTATACTAAAGACCGAAAGGCTGCTGTAGAGGCTCTTTATTGTCTGAAACAACTAAGAAAAGATATGAACCTAGGAAGCATGCCGCAAGGGTTTCTTTCGATTGAAGAGCGGATCGAAGCTTTAGATCCTAACCATGAGATTGATCCCCCTGATTTTTCAAGCTATGAGCATCCTTCCAAGGGAAAAGTTCCAACGGAAGAGCAAATGCTGAAAGATCCCGAAATCCAGGAGCTCCATGAAGTCATTGCACACTCTGAAATAGCGCGAGATCTTGCTCCAGCTTTTTTGAAAACTGTGTCTAGAGTCCTTATTTCTGGAAGCCCCCTATGGATGACTCCCCTCATGATAAATGCTGCGCAGAGCCTCTATCCGACTTCTCTCCCCCGATTTTTGAATCCCTACTCAGATCTAACACCAGCTGCAACCTCTGAAATTCAAGAAAGGGCCATAAGTATTTCAAGAGAAATGGGATCCTCGGCACCTCCTCCTGAAGTTTTAGTGGGAGGATCACCAGCAACGCTTGGAGCACCATTGCTAACAGGAAAAAGCGTCCTTGTCGTCCCTGAAGGATTTACAGGAGAATCCCCACAGGAAGATTTTACCTTGCGCCATGAAATGGCTCACCTAAAAAACCAAGACTCTCTTACAAAACTTTTCACAGCTTGCGTTGGAGCCATTCTTGTGCACGCCTTTTACCCCTCTGTTGTTGAGGATGAGGGAGGCTTTTCCGATATTATTTTAAAAGGGCTCCTTGTTGTTACTCTTCAATTTGGCCTTCTTCTTATTACAAGCCGTTTCTTGGAATCACGAGCTGATCGCGTTGCCGTACAAACTTCCCCTTCTCCTCAAAAAACAGCTCAAGGTGGAATCGCTTACTTTCAAGGATTAAAAGGACAGCAGCAGGAAGTGCGAAAGCAATCAGAAAAAGGCTCAAGAGCTACACAGATCAAAGGCCAGCTTCTAATTAGCCCAACAGGTGAAAACCGACTAGACTGGGAGCATCCCCCGTTGCAATCACGGATTGAGGAGTTAAAAAAACTCACACATTAGTCACCATGAGCATAAATTGAGTTATGATATTCCTCCATATGAGATAAATCACTCGCCTCTCCTCTGCGAAGAATATCGACCTCCACCCTTCCTTGGTTCCCAATGCGCTTATAAAGAACGTAACGGTCAGGTTCTGCTAAAGCAGCAATAATTCTCCGAATTTCCTCTGTTTTTTTGTGCAATATGAGGTGAAAATTCCAATCAATTGGGACCTGAAAATGCTGAAGCATATCATTCGCTAGGGAGTAAAAAAGATGCATCAGCTCCACCTCTTCAGCAAGAAGTGGAGAGGATATATATGCTGCCCTATTCCCTTGATCAACAGCAACGTAGAGATGGGCTAGACGGTGCTGCATGTTTTTTAAATCCTGGCAAAGATCTAAAACGTTTTGACTTTCGCACGGACTAAAATTGTACTCTGTTCCATCGGATGGGCTTTGAACAGAAACTTGCACAAGTTGTTGCGCTTTCTCATCAAACTCCCACTCGGGGGTCGTTTCAATTTTATATCCCTGTGCTTTTCTTTTTACAAAGTCTGCCACTTGATTGTAAAAGGCCTGAAAGCGTCTAAAAAATGGTTCGGGAAGTGCGGGATTTTCTCTTATCGATCTTCCATGAGAATCAACATTTCCTACTAGCTTAGCCACTTGCTCTGCGCGGTGGTGCCGAAGGGCCAAGAGAAGGTCTTGCCTACATACCGGAAGTTCGAACTGGATTTGTGCTGTACTTTCAGCATAAGAGCGTGGGCACTTAGCCCAACGCCCCAATTCAGCAAGGAATTGCTCTCTATCAGGAGCCTCCATGTTAGGAATAAAGTCTGTAAAAAACCAACGGAAATTTTGAACCAACTCGTCTATAGAGGGAGCATCTGCAGGAAGCGTGTCCACTATAAGCCTTCGAGAGTAAACGGCATCATCCCATTGTTTTAGCTTGGCAATTTCCACACACTCTCGAAGTTTATCTGGATCCACCGACCCATCAGGCAAAAGAAGTAGTCCTGAGTTGTCAAAGTCCCCTCCCCCTCGCTCACAAAAGACATAGTACGGCATTCTTTTCTGCTGGAGATCTTGTTTATCTTGAAGGCCTTGCAGCTCCCTCCGAAGATCTGTCATAAATCTCCCACGCATCTCGAGATCGCTTTGGTATTGAATAAAAAAGGTCTGAAACCCTTTTTCAAGAAGGGATTCTAATGCTTGTCTCCTTGTCCTCAGCTGCTCTTTTTGCTCTTCTGGAGTTCGACGATTTCTGAGCTGATCCTTTATTGAGAAGTATTCTTCCATTTTGAGTACTAATGCACCAAGTTCAGGAGTCGAAACACAATAGTGGGCAATTTTTTTAAGTAAAACCAACCATTCTTTAAGTATGTCAGAGTTGATATACCCCTCCGAAGTTCGGACTAATGTGCCGCCTGCAGCTCTAAAGTCCCTCTGAGCCTGAAAAAACGGCTCATATAGAACAGAGTCGACTTCAAAGTGCACCACCCAAGGGAGGTTTTCAAAAAATGCTCTGAAATGGTTAATAAGCACTCGCGTTGCTTCAACTGTTTGATTTCTTGGACTTCTAAAATCACGCACTAATCCAGGAAGATCCACATAAGGATTGTTTTCCATTGGAAAAGGAATTTTTTTTGTCAGATTTGCCCAATTTTCTAGCTCTGCCATATTCACTTGATCCCCTCTTCTGGTCATAGGGAGAGCTTGTGTCCTGTTAAATAGGAATGCAGCCTCTTCAAAACGTTTTATAAAGTCGATAATCTTTTCAAGACGAGTAAGTTGATCTTGTATCTCTTGCTGCGCGTTTCCTAATGCATTTGTATTTTTTTCATGAACCCAAAGCTCGAACCCGACCTGAGAGTGCTTATAACTCATTCCTCTCATATGAGGATTTTGGGGGATGTGTTTCCACCGAGGATGAACACGGTGCAATGTAAAAGCTTCATGTCTTTGAGAGAGATTGTGTTGAACAATAGAGGCCCAATCAATCTGTGTCCCACAAGGCTCAGGAACAGCATTCCACCTCCCTTCCACACAAATAAATGGAGGGATTCCGCTTAGGGTCCACTCTTCATCTGTTTCTAAGCCGTCTAATTGGGTGACGTGGACTCTTTGAGCCAGGTGCTCGATGGATTGGTGCACACCCAGGGGAAGTATAAGAGTAAGCCTTTCTAATCTCCGCATACGTTTCACATCGGTTCCATCAATAGTAGGGAGGTGCATAAAAAAAGGATGACTTCCATTGGAACAAAGGATGATCATAAACCCTTTTGGCATTGCATAAAGATAAGCCCCGTATTCCACGCTATTTGGAGGGCGTGTCGCAAATCTTGAGAAGAGTTGATCGGCCAAATAGTTTCCTGTTTCATAGGAGTTTTCCCGATACTCTGCAAGTTTTTCAGATGTGATGGAGGGAGGCTGTCGAGACTCTTGATACATTGCCGTAGCAAGTTTGTGGCTTAGAAGTTGAACCCCTGTAAAAAAAGCGCTCGATAAGAGGTTCGTTTTTCTAGGAAGTTTCCAGTAAGACCCAAACAGACTCATTAGAGCAAATGCTGAAACAGAATACACAATATCCAAGTGTTTTTTCTGGAACCTTTTTTCTACATAGTCTTCTGTATAAGAACGGGTTCCATGAAGAATGGAAGCACAAGCAATCCCTGTCACTTGTTTAAAATGCAAATTAGGACGAGAGGTATAATAAAATCCTAAGCAAAAAAGAAAATTGACTGCTGTTGATAACCTTGACCTTTGGATATTCATTTTACCTTTCTTATTTACAAAGAAAAGATTAAATTTAAAAAATTTATGGTTTATTTAACAGGATTATTTTCTTTTAACCAATTTTTGAGGTTCTTGGGCATGTCTAGAAAATTTTTTTGACAGTTATTATGCAAAAACCTATCCAGAAGTCATGACAAACACGCGTATTCTTTCTTTCGATGGGGGAGGGGTTCGAGGAGCTATTTCTCTTGCCTTTCTTTGCGCTCTAGAAAAAGAAACAGGAATCTCCCTTAGCAAACGTGCCGATGTCTTAGCAGGCACTTCAACAGGATCGATCATTGCAGGGGCTTTGAGCATTGGGCTGTCCCCAGAAGATATTCTCAATTTTTACTCCTCACTAAGCAGCGAGATTTTTAAAAAGAAAGAGGGATTTGATGAGCTTTTGAAACTAAAGAGTCAATACTCTAGCTCTACTCTATATCAAGCTTTGAGTGAAGTGATTGACCCCTCTATTCGCTTGAATCAGCTTTCTCAAACAGTGGTCGTTCCAACAATTAACTTAGATGCATCGAACCAGCGCTGGAGGATGCAAATCCTCACCAACTCTTTAGACCTCCCTTTAATCGATGCCATTATGGAGTCAACAGCAGCGCCGACCTACTTTCCTTCTTATCACGACCATGTCGATGGGGGAATGGCCGCAAATGACCCTTCAGCGGTTGCTTATGCGGTTTCTGGAGGCGCAAGTGCTCTCCTTTCAATTGGAACAGGGTATACTCCCTATGAGATTTCTAAAGGAGAAGATTGGGGCGCCCTCAGCTGGATCGTGGACCTCAATCCCCGAAGCACTGCAAACCATACTCCCCTTCTGACCTTGCTTTTCGACGTCCAAGATCAACTCTCTGGACAGCTCTGCCAGCTTTTATTGAAGGAAAACTATTACCGCTTGAATCTAGAACTCGCAGAAGCCGTCTCTCTTGATGACACATCAAAAATTTCTCAACTGATCCAAGAGACAGAAACGTATATCAAAAACAATCCCAAGCTATGGGACGCTGCTTGTGATTGGGCGAAGAAGTCTTTTTCATAATGGCTTAGAGGGTGTTTAAAAACTCATTCCAGCATTAATGGAAAGGATCTTTTCCCTAGAGAATCAGTTTTCGACCTACACAAACTTTCCTAAGTTTGCTCCGGTCTCCAAACAGATCCTCTAGGAAAAAAACTCTCTTTTCAATGCTGAAAGCAATATTTAAACACCCTCTTAGAGACTGTCTCTTAATGTTTATAAAGCTCTTCTTCAAAATTGCAATGTTGCCGCAAAAACTGGAGTGCTACTGGCGTGACAGGAGACTCGGCCACTTCAAACAGTCCATGAACTTCAGTGGAAAACTCGGTAACCTTTTTAGTATCAACGTCTTCTTCCGCCGGAAGCTGGAGATACTCAACGACAATGTTTAGAAGATTTGGGTGTACTCTAAGGAGCCCTTCTGAGTTCCCAGAAGTTGTTATTATGAATTAATTCCATTTTATCCCTTCTTGAATGATTAACAATACAAATATTATACACTATATTTGCATTACTTTCAAAAAACCATTATAATTGTATCTTATTGAAAGTAAACAACTTAAGCTATTTCGATGCTGTTGCAAAAGGAAAACATAGCGCTTCCGTGCGTTTGCCGATCTTCTTTTCAATCCGGTGATCTGCAAGGCTAACTGCTGCTTGGTGGGTCGAAATCTCATTCTGCTGCGCAATTTCATAGATCTGGAGGAGCTGATGATAGATTTGCTTAATGCCATTACGTGCCCGAGTGGCGTTATATCCCTCAAGCCGCAGCTCATTCATGACATTGATGAGTCCCCCTGCATTGACGACAAAGTCAGGGGCATAAAGAATCCCACGCTCTTTTAAATGATCTGCGTCTGTAGGCTTGAGCAATTGGTTGTTTGCTGCTCCTGCAATCGCGCGACACCGCAGCTTGGGAATAGAGTCTTGATTGATGATCCCTCCCATAGCACAGGGCGCTAAGACATCACATTCGACCGAAAGGATCTCTTCAGGAGACACGATTGTTGCATCAAATTCATGCGCAAAGTGGCGAATCACATCGAGATTGATGTCTGAAATAATCAGCTTAGCTCCTGACCAAAAAAGACGTTCAGCCAGCCGTTTTCCTACGCTTCCTATTCCTTGAATTGCCACTGTTTTTCCTTCAAGAGAAGGGCTTCCGTTCAATTCTTGCAATACAGACATGACTCCTAGATAGGTCCCATGGGCCGTAAACGCCGCAGGATTTCCACTCCCCCGCAGTCCATGGACTCCACACCCATACTTGGTGACTTGGAGAATAGTTTCAACATCGTCGGGGGTGCACCCCACATCCTCTGCACAGATATAGTTCCCCTGGAGGTTATCAACGGCCTGTCCAAAGGCTTTGAGCTTTTCAGGTGTCTTATTCTTTTGATCTGAAATGATGACGCTCTTGGCCCCTCCTAGGCCTACCTGGGCCATTGCTGACTTATAGGTCATCCCTTTTGAAAGGCGGAGCGCGTCGGTTAAGGCCTCATCAAACGTTTCATAAGGATAGATCCTCGTCCCGCCTAATCCCGGCCCAAGGGTTGTATTATGGATCGCAATGATTGCAACTAGTCCTGTCTCTTCTTCAGTAACCTTAATGACTTTTTCAAACCCTGCAACATCTAGTAATTCTTCTTTGAGTTCCATGACACACCCTCTAACTAACTTCAAAAGCGAAATTTTAACACGTCGCCTTCTCCAACGCAATCATTTATTCTCCTATTAATCTTTATTGAAAACGTGCAACCCAATAGGTAGTATTTAAAAATTCACTTAAAGAAAAAGAGGACTGTCACCCGAAGGTAACAGCCCTCTTCATGGATTGAGGTATGGATTTTGACTTTCAGAAGCGTTAACTTGCGCTTTAGAAAATGTTAACGCAAACTTTACACAAGTACACATTATTTTTTCAAACACTTTTATGAAAGTTTCGAAATTCCGATCGCCAACAACCCTAAAACATAAGCGATAAACATAAAGAGTAGCAGAGAGGAAACGTTTTTTCCTTCCTTAAATTCTCGCCAAATAAAAACGCCCCAAATCGCAGCAATGAGTGTCGCTCCTTGTCCAAATGCATAAGCAATGGCAGGACCTGCATGTGTTGCAGCGATAACATTAAAGGTCATTCCCACGCACCAAATCACGCCGCCAATGATTCCATAGGCATGTTGCTTGTTGGTTCCTTTAAAGTAATCGTGAGCGGTGAGCTGTCCCCCAACAAGGGGGCGTTTCATAAAGAGCGCATTGATGATAAAGTTGGAGAGTAACAAGCCAAAGGAAAAGAAAAAAACCGCTCCATAAGGATTGAGGCCGCGTCTTTCTATCATTGCTTCCGCAATAAGAGGATAGAAAAGACTCATCAAGACCCCACTAATGATCGCTATGGTGATCCCTTTTCCACTTGACTGCACAGAAATTCCTGCTCTCTTATAGGCGATTCCATCTAAAATGACAGCTAAGAGGATCAAAAGAACACCAATGAAAAGGACAAAGGCATTCCCTTCTGGATGGACGAAATAGCTCAAAAGGGTTCCTGCAACCACAGCAATTCCAATGCCTACAGGAAAAGCAACAGCCATTCCCGCAATGGAAATGGCCCCAACAAGGAGGATATTGGCGAGGTTAAAAATCACCCCACTTAAAAAGGCTTTGAGGATCACATTGAGCGAAGCGTGCATAAGGTTGGGAAAAAAACCCATTCCACTTCCCCCAAAAGATCCAAGTGTGACCCCGAAGATTAAACTCATGAGAAACACACCAATGGCATAATCCCAATAAAAGAGCTCGAAGCGCCACTCTTTATCGATTTTTGTCATGTTTGCCCAAGATCCCCAGCAGATCATGGTCACAAACATCATGAGGACAGCGCCCCCATATGTCTCTGGTAAATACATCAGTTGCTCTCTATTTACTTTCGTTGTGGTTTTGTTTAAGGTTGGGATGGTTGTTCAGGGTATTCAGAAAGAGGGTGTAGAATGCCGCGGCATTTACTCCTGTGACAACCTGAACTAGGGCCCCTTGTTTTGTCATCATGACTCTTCCATACTCAGGTCCCTTCCTCAAGTTGATTGTCAAGTTGAGGTTGCGATAGGTTGCAATGTCAGGGTTTGTCATGATGACAGCGGCTAAGGGATCCCAAAAATAGCTTCTCACTCGCGACTGCATTTGGGCAAAGGGCTTAATGACTTCATAGACAAAGTTTGCAGCTGGTGTGGTTCGATTTTGAGAAATCCGCTCATAAAACTCTTTGGTAATGGGAGCATGGTCTGTAGCATCTAGAGGAACCAGAGTGATTGGAACCCCTGAGTTAAACACATCAGATGCCGCTTTTGCATCCAGGAAAATATTATATTCCGCCACCTGATTGCGGTACCCTTGAGGACGCCCCACAATATTCCCCGGCGAAAGAATTGCTCCCCCCATAAAGTAAATCCTTTCGATATTGTCTTTGATCGCAGGGGTCTTCTCAAGAGCAATAGCCACGTTTGTGAGTGGCCCAATACAAAATAGCGTGATCTTATTGGGGCTTTTCATAACTAGCTCAGTGATTAAGTCACTTGACTTGACATGAACCGGCTTCACGGGATTTTCGGGCAGCTTAATCCCCATGACTTGATCGACTTCTGTCCGCCACTCTGAGGGGAATGATCCCGCAGGGCTAAGAGACTTTCGCGCTCCGTAAGCCACTGGAACATGAGAGCGCCCCACCAACTCTAAGAGGTTGGAGATGTTCTTTGCCCCATACTCATAGCGAGACATCCCATCTCCCATTGTCGTAATCGCCTTGATATCAACACGAGGGTTTTTAAGCAGGTAAACGATTGCCATCATGTCATCAATATCAGCATCAGAGTCTACAATTACAAGAAGAGGATGGGATCGATCCATAGAGTCTTTCCCCTCGAGGGCGCTAAAGGAAAAAACGATCCCCAAAATGATGAAAATTCGCTTGATCATTCAGATGTTTCCTTAATCTCAAAATACCATTCATACTCGATTTTCGACTGTTTTTGCAACAAAAAAAACTTTAAGATACATTGATTTATATGAAACCAAAGATCCTAAACTACGGCTCCCTTAATATCGACCATGTGTATCAGGTCCCTCATTTTGTCACGCCAGGGGAAACTCTTTCCAGCGCTTCTCTCAGCCACTTTGCAGGAGGAAAGGGCGCCAATCAGTCGGTTGCCTTAGCACGCGCTGGAGCTATAGTCTTCCATGCGGGAAAAATTGGCACGGACGGGGGATGGCTCAAAGATAAGCTCGAACAAAACAATGTGAACATACAGTTTATCCTTGAAGGAACGCTTGATAATGGCCACGCAATTATCCAAGTGGATGCAAAGGGGGAAAATGCCATTGTCCTCTACCCTGGAGCCAACCAAGAGATGACGGAAGAAGAGATCGATATCACACTTTCAAAGTTTGATCCTGGAGATTATCTCCTCCTTCAAAACGAAATCAATCTCATTCCTTATTTGATCGAAAAGGGGCACAAACGAGGACTCAAGGTCTGCTATAACCCCGCTCCTATGATTCCTGAAGTGGCAGACTATCCCCTGCACCTTTGTCACCTTTTGATCGTCAATGAAACGGAAGGAGGGACACTTTCTAATGGGGCTCATCCCCCAAAAATCCTTCACACGCTCTCTTCGCGCTATCCTGAAACTGAAATCCTTTTGACTGTCGGAGCAGAAGGATCTTACCATCAAAAGGGAACCACCCTTATCACTCAAGGTGCAGAAAAGGTGAAAGCGGTGGATACGACTGCTGCAGGAGATACATTTATTGGCTATTACCTAGCAGCTATTCTCAATCAAAAAAGCCCAGAAGAGGCTCTAAAAGTGGCAGCAAAAGCTGCCGCTCTTTGTGTGACCCGCCCCGGTGCCATGGATGCCATCCCAACTCGTGAGGAAATTCCATGATTTTTCAAATGATTAGCTTTGGCATCGTAGGGGCTATCGCAGGAATCCTTTCAGGACTCTTAGGCATTGGAGGAGGGATTGTGACGATTCCTTGCTTGGTCTTAATCTTCTCATATATTGGCCTTCCTCCCCACCATATTATGCATCTTGCCATTGGAACATCTTTGGCAGCCATGGTCTTTAATACCATCTCAGGAAGTTACACACACTACAAAAAGCAAGCGATCGTCTTTACTGTTATTAAACCCATGGCCCTTGGGGTTGTGGTTGGGGCAGCGCTTGGCGCTCTGATTGCAACGCTCCTTTCGAGCCATTTTCTCCAGATCTTTTTTGGAGTCTTTGAGATCCTTTTAGGGATCCGTTTCCTCTTTCCAGAGTCTAAGACAGAACGTGGACACTCTATCCCCTCTTTTGGAGTCTTGAGCTTGATTTCAACAGCTGTGACCACCCTTTCAACGATGCTGGGAATCGGGGGAGGCATGGTTAACGTTCCCATTCTCACCCACTTTGGTATCCCCGTCAAAAAAGCAATTGGAACCTCCTCTGCGCTGAGCTTTTTAATCTCTTTTTGTGGGGCTATTTTGTTTCTCCTATTTGGAATGCACCACACAACAATTCCTAGCACCATGGGTTATATTTATATCCCTGCCTTTCTTTTTATTAGCGTTGTCTCATTCTGTGTAGCTCCTTACGGAGCCCATCTCGCTCACCGTCTCCCAACAGCTATCCTAAAAAAGGTCTTTGCTATTGTCTTAATTGCAGCGGGACTATCGATGATTTTATAACCCACTGGAAATCAAAATAACAAATTTCTCTTCTCACTAGTCGTGCGTAAGGTGAGTTTATAATGGATTAATGCGTGTGGTGGGAGCAGATGCGCCCTGCCCTTTTTGGTAGACTTGCCAATCCTGAGCGAGGCGCTGCGCCTCTTTAGCAATATCTTCAGAAGAAACCCCCTCCTCTTTTAGAAGGGTAACGAGGTGTCTTTTAAAAGCGTCAGGAGAACACTCTTTCATCTTTTGAATGAGTGCTTTAGCCTCTTCTTGCGTCTTGATGTATTTCGACATTTTCCATTGTACAGCACGACGCAGAGCAAATTGGTTCCGACAGAAAAACTCTTTATAAGAAAAAAGTTCGATATCTTGTTTAGAACAGGCTTTTTCAGCTTGACGAATGAGAGCCGCAAAGTGCTCGCTTTTTGAACTCAGAATTTTCATCGTAAAAAGGGAAAGAGGTTTTTTTGAATTCCCCTTTTGGATATGTTTAAGAGCAGCATGAAGAAGAAAGAATTTGAGCTGCATTGCATGAATCTTCAGAGGTTTTTTTTCCTCTTTAGATGCGTTTTTAGTAGTGAAGATCGATCGGATCTTTTCTAAGGTAAAATTTTTCATATCCCCGATGGAAAGTTTTAAACTGCGAGCAAGCTTAACAAAATCTTAATATTTAAAACAAGGAAAAAATTGATGGATGTGACACTTAAAGGCACTCTTTGCCACACAAATGGAACGCTCCCTGCAATTGGAAGCCGCGCTCCAGATTTCACACTCGTTGACAAAGATTTAAAAGAAAAAAGCTTGGCTGATTTTCCAGGAAAAAAAATGATTGCCACAGTCCCAAGCTTAGATACAGGGGTTTGCCTCGCCTCTGCAAAAACGTTTAATGAAAAAGTGAAAGCCTTTACCCTACTCTATGTTTCAGCAGACCTTCCTTTTGCAGCAGCTCGCGTTTGCAAGGCTGAAGGACTCAATCACGTCCACACCCTTTCAACGATGCGCCACAAAAACTTTGCAATAGATTATGGAGTCTTCTTAATTGATGGCCCTCTTCAAGGTCTATGTGCTCGCAGCATCATCGCCCTTGATGAGAATAATCAGGTTCTTTACACAGAACTTGTTCCAGAGATTACCCAAGAACCTAACTACGAAGCGGCGCTTAACGCGCTTTCTTAAGTCTGGGATATTTAGGCTCCCACATCGCCTCTTGAACCGCTTGCTCCACATTTTTCGGGGGTGTTTTGCACACCCCTTCTTGAATGGCTTCGTTTGCCACTGCAATGGCAATGTCCCGAGAAATTGGGCGCAGTTGATCAAGACGAGGAAAGAGCGACGCATAAGGGTTGTTGAGAATGGGTGCGTACTTGCTGAGAACATCTGCAGCAACCAGGAACATCCTATCGGTAACGCGCGTAGCCTTTGAGGCGAGGACTCCGAGTCCCACTCCAGGGAAAATGAAGACGTTATTGCACTGCCCAATGATATGCTCTCGCCCCTCATACTCAACAGGAGGAAATGGGCTTCCTGTCGCAATTAAGGCTTGCCCTTTAGTCCATTTCATCAGGTCTTCGGGGACTGCTTCACTTTTGGATGTGGGATTGGATAGAGGGAAGATAATGGGGCGCGCTACATGTTTTTTCATTTCGACAATGATCTCTTCAGTAAAGGTGCCGGGCTGAGTGGACGTCCCAATCAAAATCGTTGGCTTGGCATGTTGCACGGTCTCCTTAAGGGAAATCTCTTGCATATTATTGACTCCCCAGCCTTGAATGGTCTCTTCTTTCTGAGCAAACCGCTTTTTCAGCGCATCCAGTCCTTCAGACCCCGTATGAGCAAGTCCATTGCGTCCCATCACAAAGATTCTTTCCTTAGCAGCTTCTCGGCTCATTCCTTCAAGAATCATTGCTTGAGTGATGAGTTCTGCAATGCCGATCCCTGCAGATCCTGCTCCAAACAAGACGATCCGTTGTTCTTTGATGTCTCCATCCACTCCTTTAATGGCTGCCAAAATACCCGCAACAACCACTCCTGCTGTTCCCTGGATATCGTCATTAAAGCAACAAATACGCTCCCGATACCGATCGAGAAGAGGTTGCGCTTGATTCTTAGCAAAGTCTTCCCATTGGATCAGAACGTTAGGGTACCGCTTAGTGATGGTTTGGACAAAGGACTCAACGAATTCATCATAGTCTTTCCCATCAAGGCGTTCATGCTGCCACCCCAAATAGAGAGGATCATTGAGAAGGGATTTGTTATTGGTTCCAACATCTAAGGTAATGGGAAGGGTACGAGCAGGATGAATTCCCCCAAATAGGGAATAGAGAGCGAGTTTCCCAACAGGAATCGCCATGCCTCCTACCCCAAGATCCCCTAGTCCTAGAATCCGTGCTCCATCGGTCACGACAATGACATCGACCTCATCTCGAGGGATGTTTGCCACGATTTCTTTCATTCGATCTTTATGGGGGTACGAGATGTAAATGCCTCGGTTTTGACTATAGATGTGGCTATACTTGAGGGAAGCATCTCCCACCGTTGGGGTGTAAATATAAGGAAGCATTTCCTCTGGATGCTTACTACAGAGGTAGTAAAAGAGCGTTTCATTTCGATCTTGAAGGGAGGATAGAAAGGAGTATTTTCCAATGTCAGTCCGCCTGTCTTTAAACTTCGCATAGGCCCGGTTGTACTGTTCTTCTATGGTCGACACATGATAAGGGAGAAGGCCATGAAGCCCAAGCTCACTCCGTTCTTCATCGCTATAGCCTGTTCCTTTATGTAAAATGGGGTCGTGCAAGATCTCATTCGGCTCAAGATCCACTTCAACAACTTCTTCTCCATTTTCTATCGATCGACGCATTGTAACTCTCCAGTGTTATAGCTGAACTAGTTTAAAATAGTGACAATTCAT
>JAGROF010000098.1 GCA_020440405.1 Chlamydiia bacterium | reverse complement strand
CAAAATGAAAAGGAAAAAGATGCCAAAAAGCTTGGAATAAAAAAATATCTTTAATCCTGGATAGGTTCATAGTCCTCTTGCCAGATAAATCTTTCTACATCATAAAAAAGTGAATGACAAAAGAAGAGAATCATATCATAAAAAGTGCTATTTTGATGCTAACGGCAGCATTGGCTGGAGCCATCGTTGCAAATAGCGTGAAAGGATTATCTTTTCTATTTAATACAGTGATTATTTACTTTTTTACCCGCCTTTTCTCAAGTATTGGGGTTTTCCCCTCTTTTTTTAAGAAAGGAACATTCCTCATCAAAAAAAATCAATTTTTTCTGATCCTTCTGATTGCGATTTTTTACAACTCCTCCATGTACACGTATTTCTATTCCTTAAAAACCATCAGTGTTGTGGATGCAAGTTTGCTATTTAACTCTGCCCCCTTATATGTTCCTTTTTTTGCAAGTTTTTGGCTCAACGAAAAAATCACACGTTGGGTCTGGGTTGGGATGATTATCAGCTTTATCGGAGTCATTTTTGTGCTGCAGCCAGGAGTCGGATTATTTAAGGCTTCAGCTCTCTGGGCTCTTGCTTCAGGGGTTGCGATGGCCGCATCTCAAACATGCAATCGTAAGGTAGCCCAACAAGTTTCCTCCAAAACGATTGTTGCCTATTTAATCCTCTTTTCCACTCTTATCTCTGCTGTTCCCCTCTTCTTTGTAGATTGGCGCACCCTATGGAGTGAGTGGCTTCATCATCGCCCTCTATTTTGGTTAGGAATTTTGATTCTGGCTGGAATCATGTCTTGGGTGTATCAGCTGGCAAGAACCCTAGCGATTGTTAAGGTAAAAGTCGCACAAATCATGCCCCTTTCTTATGCTGGAGTAGTTTTTGCAGGATTGCTCGGTTGGTTTTTCTTTCATGAAGTCCCAGATTTTCTGTCTCTTACAGGAACCGTCTGTGTGATTGCTGGATCAATTATTGTGATTCGATCACGTTAGATTTATGCTCTGACCCAAGCAACAAAACGGTCAAGGAGGCTGCGGTTTTGTGCAGCTTGCTGTGCACAGGTGAGAACACGGGACATATCCACTCTTTCAAGGAGGTTGACAACGGTTTCTGGATGCTCTGCTTCTACATACTCTTGATACTTTTCTTGGAAAAACTGGAGATTGATCATCACCATCTTGGCCCAATCTTCATTGAACTTGAGCCCCTCTCGCACTTTTGCAATCTCTCGGTCTAAAGCCTCTCGAGAATTCCCCGCAAGAGCAGACATGTGCCGACTTAGAATGGTATAGAGATAGCTTTGAACTAAACGATGCTTTAAGTTGGATTCATCAAACTCGGTTTTCCATGTTCCTTTAAAAGGGGTCTTCCGATGGTGGGGAGATTTTTTGGCAATCACGAATGCATGTTTGCTGGGTTGCGCCTCAGGTCCAACTTGTTGAAGCAAAAGATTCAGCTCAGGATCTTTATACATCCTAGAATAAATGTTACAACGGGGTTCAAACAACTTCTTCTCTTGCAAAAGTGCATTGAGCCCATCACACGTACGTAGCATTGTCGTATGTTCAATCCCTTCAAACCTTTTGACAAACTCCGCGGTTGAAAGCGCCTGCTTCATCGTCATCAAGTTCCAAAAGACCTTCGTTTGAGAAGCATTATGCAATTCAAAAAGAAGATTTGCCACTTGATAATCATGGTAATCCATCTCATCTTCGGCGCTATAGGAGGAATACGAAATATAAATCACCCGATCCTTCCAATGCCACCAAGCTGGAGCTCCTTCCTCCTCAATAAAAATATTTTTTTGCGCTAAAGCTTCGACAGTCACTCGCCCCTCTACGCCTGCCTGAAGGTCCCCAATTGAAATATCCCTTTGACGGAGCTCTGAAATAGCCACCCCTCCATCTATAATGGGAAGATCAATAACTAGTTTGATTGCAATAGAACCAACAACACGTTGAATCTCAGTAAAGAGATCAGGAAAAGCTTGTTCCAGCGTCTCGAGCGCTGGCTTTAGATCTGGAGCACATGACGTAACACACTTGCTGCGAGCTACTTGAGATTCCATAATTTCTTCCCCTTATCAATAAATTGAGGCGTATTATAAAGGTCTCACCCTATCAAAACAATCCGTAAAGATTAATTAATCCTATTATCTAACAGCCACTTGTGCCCATTTGATGTTACACCCGATGCTAGGGTGCTGATCTGGGGTCACTTCTTTTCCTAAAATGAGACAGTCCAGGGCTTCCGCCAAATCTTTCCCCGTCACCATGACATGGTTCCCTGGGCGAGATTCGTCGAATTGCCCGCGGTACACACACTCCATACTTTCAACGAATAGAAAAAAATCTGGGGTACATGTTGCTCCATAGTCCCGTGCCACTTGTTGGGAATAGTCAAAAAGGTAAGGAAAAGGAAAGTCTAAGGCATCTGCAAGCTTTTTCATCTCTTTCGGGCTATCTTCGGGAAATTCAGAAATGTCATTGGAATTGATTGCAACAAAAGAGATCCCCTTCATAATGTAGTCTTTAGCAAGGGCAACGAGCATGTTCTGGATATGTTTCACATAGGGACAATGGTTGCAGATGAACATGACCACCGTTCCAATATCTGACTCAATATCCCTTAAAGTCACCACTTCATCTGAAATCACATCGACTAATTTAAAGTTAGGTGCCCGCGTTCCGAGGGGCATCATGCTCGACGGGGTTAGAACCATCTTGGCCTCCATTAAAATGAATCACCCCACTTTTTTGCAGGATAATTAAAAAAATTGTCAAGGGAATGATCCATTTCATGAAAAAATGCCAGCAGCGAAAGAAGAAAGCCCATCCTTTTCCTAAAGGAAACTCTCCTCTTGAGATTTCTCGCTTGAGCCCCCACCCAATAAACAAGGCGGTTAAAAGTCCTCCCACAGGGATGATCCAAGTCGAGACAAAATTATCGACTGTATCTAAAAAATTGGTTCCATACACATTTTGCCAGCTGGGGAAAAGTCCATGGGAAACCGCCAAAGCACTCGGGATTCCAAATAAAAACGTTCCTAAAGCCGTGAGCAACACCGCTTTTTTGCGGGGCCATTTTGCCAGCTCCATAATGTTTGTTGCCACCACCTCAATAAAAGGGATCGCCGAGGTGAGCGCCGTAAAGACAAATAACGTAAAGAAGACCGTTGAGATCACAAGCGACCCAGGCAGCTGCGCAAACAAATAGGGAAGGGTTTTAAAAATCAGCCCTGACCCTTGCTGGGGCTCGAATCCAAACGTGAAAATCACAGGAAAAATCGTTAGCGCTGCTAAAATCGCCACAAAAATCACCGACATCCCAATCACACAAGCCATCTGCGGGATATTTTCTCGCTTCCGCATATAGCTTCCATAACTAATCATAATCCCCTGTCCCAAGCTCAAAGTAAAAAAGGCAAGCCCCAACGCCTCCAATATACTTGACAAGTGGAATTGCTCGGGGTCTGGATAGAAGATAAAATGCACCGCCTTTGAAAACCCTTCTAATTTGATGCTGTAGCAAAACAGCGCAATCAGAATCACAAATAGGGCACGCGTCATGAGTTTTGACCAAAACTCGATTCCCTTACGCACTCCCGATAAGACGATGCTCATCGTAATTAACGTAAAGAGAAAGTGCCAAAAAAGGGTGATGCTCCCAGAGTGGGACAGCTTTTCAAAGACTCCTAAAATTCCCTCTGAGGAGAGGTTTTGATAAAACCCGCTGAGAGACATCAGGACATAGCTCATCCCCCACCCTGCAATCACACTATAAAACGACATGATCAGAAACGATGACAAGACACCAAACCACCCTGCCACTTTCCAGCGGGGACGATCTTCTGCAAGGGTTCCAAAGGCTCCGACAGCAGCACGCTGGCTGCTCCGCCCCAGTAACAACTCCCCAATCAGCACGGGGATCCCAATCAAAATGATACACACAAAGTAGGCAAAGAGGAAAAGACCTCCTCCATTTTGCCCTACCGTATAGGGAAACTTCCAGAGGACCCCTAACCCGATGGCAGACCCCACCGCTGCTAAAATAAATCCGAGGCGTGACCCCCAATGTTCTCGCACCTGGTTCATCCTCCCCCCTTCAGTAGGCGGTCGAAATCATATAGCCCACTCTTTTGGATAATAATAATCAAAATCGTCAGCGGAACAATCCACCGCATGAAAAAACGCCAAGGATGGTAAAGAAACGGAACCTTCGTGCCAAACGTAAACTCACTACGTGTGACTTGGCGATCCATTACCCATCCGACAAAAATCGCACTGAGCAGCCCTCCAATAGGAATGACCCAAATCGAAACCAAACTATCAATCGTCTTGAGAAAGTCCATGCCATAAATTGCAGACCAATCAGGAAACACCCCCGAAGCGTTAGCAAAGGCACTCGGGATTCCAAAGATAAACGTTGCTCCTCCCACATAAAGCGCTGCGCGCCGACGAGAAATTCCCTTGAGCTCCATAAGGTTCGTCGCCACCACCTCAATCAGGGGAATCGCCGAGGTCAGCGCCGTAAAGACAAACAACGTAAAAAACATCGTGCTCAAAACGAGCGATCCAGGTAGCTGCGCAAACAGATAGGGAAGGGTTTGAAAAATCAGTCCTGGCCCTGCTTGTGGAGGGAGGTTAAAAGTAAAAACAACCGGGAAAATCACAAGCGCCGCAAGGACAGCGACCACAATCACCGAAAATGCCACAATCCCGCACATCTGCACAATGCTACTTGAGCGCTTCATATAGCTTCCATAACTGATCATGATCCCTTGGCCAATGCTGAGCGTCCAAAAAGCAAGCCCCAAAGCCTCAATCACACTCGTCAATTTAAAATCAGCAGGGTTTGGATGAAAAATAAACTGCACAGCCTTTCCAAATCCATCGAGGGTCAAGGTATATAAAAAGAGCAAGACTAAAAGAGCAAGCAGAACCTTCGTCATGATCTTAGCCCACCGTTCAATTCCCTTGCGCACACCCGATAAGACAATGACTGTTGTAATCAAGGTAAACAAGAAATGCCACAGGACAGAAATATCCCCTGAACAGATCAATGTATCATAAGCAGCGGCAATCTCCTCCCCACTCATATTTTGATAAAATCCATTCAGCGACATCAAAATGTAGCTCATTCCCCATCCCGCAATCACACTATAAAATGACATGATCAAAAAGGATGCTAAAACCCCAAACCATCCCGTGACTTTCCAGCCCCCTTTCTTTGGATCGTGGTGCTCATAAGCCCCAACAGCCGCCCTTTGGCTGCTCCGCCCTAAAATGATCTCTGCAATGAAAATGGGA
Organism: Chlamydiia bacterium; assembly: GCA_020440405.1. Classification (GTDB taxonomy): domain Bacteria; phylum Chlamydiota; class Chlamydiia; order Chlamydiales; family Simkaniaceae; genus Neptunichlamydia. The sequence continues at coordinate 9,838 of JAGROF010000098.1, read as the reverse complement.
ATACCGACGATGATCAAACAAATCAGATAGGAAAGGAGAAAGAGACCTCCTCCATTCTCTCCTACTGTATAAGGAAACTTCCAAAGAATTCCGAGTCCGATGGCCGACCCAATCGCCGCCATCAAAAACCCAATACGTCCTGTCCAGTGTTCTCTAATTTGATTCATCATGACCTCTGAAAAGTTGGGGTGAAGCCATCACGAAGCAATGGGACGCTGCGTCCCCTGCCCGGATGTCGAAAGAGTGGAAAGTGTTGAGGTCTGATTTATTGAAAGCATAATTCCACAAATTATTTTCATACGATCATAACCAGAAACCTTTTAGCTGTCAACCTTAGAAGGTGTATGCGAAGTCTCTTACAGGCCAATGTTGCGGTGGTAAGCCCCTTTAAGCTTTTTCGATTGCATGGTGCGCGCATGCTTGAGAATTTTCATCCCCTTTTCAATATGATCAGGCATGAACCGCTTAAAAATTTCTTCAGAACTTTTTTTAGTTTTAATCTGATCGCGATTGAGGGGAAGGTCGGAGATGAGGAGGAGAGCTCCTAGAGTAAACTTTCGCTTGTAGCTCCCTGTAAAGAGGGTGGCACACTCGAGCTCGATGGCTTGGGCACGGGTTGCTTTTAAGCGCTCGATAAATGCTTCATTATACTCCCAGAAACGGAGGTTTGTGGTATAAGTGATCCCGATATGATGCACCCCCTTCTCTTCTTCCATCACCTCTGTGACAGCTCGTTGCATGAGAAAGTTGGCGAGAGAAGGCACTTCTGCCGGGAAGTAGAAATCGGAGGTTCCTTCTGCGCGAATACTCGCGATGGGAACCAAATATTCCCCTACCTGATAGCGGCGGCGGAGCCCGCCACACATCCCCAAAAGAAGGGCGGCTTTGATATCTAGAAAAGAGCAGAGATCCACGACAAGGGCGGCTGCAGGAGACCCAATTTTAAAGTCGAGAATTGAAATCTCTTCATCCGGGCAATGCGCAACTTTAAACATCGACCCTTCGGTCACCTCTACTTTGCACCGAGAGGCAAAATAATCCACATAGCGTGGAAAGTTCGTCAGTAATAGATTCGACTGAAACGCTTCCGCAGATGATCCTGAATATCTCTCAAGCGTCTCTTTTGCATACTGCTCTTCTTGAAGCTCACCGTGATTCACCAGGTCAAACCCTTTTGCATTTATTTCTTGAGCCCGGTATAACTGGAAAACTTTTTGGAGAAAAGTAGAATTTTTTCTTTACAATTTTTTTATCATTAAACTAACATTTTCCCAAAACCTAACCACGGGAGGCAAAAAATGGAACGACCTGTAAATGGTGGAGCTGTTGTAGCGCAACAACGACCTCTGATCCCTTTTTCTTTCAATGATATGCGTAGCGAACTTGAAATTAAAGTCATCGAAGGCTTTATGTGTCTTGTTGCCATTAACGCTCTTTTTCAAGCCTATCATTACAAGGCTACACAAGCTTCTCTCAGTGGCGCCAACGTCGCCGTTCTCTTCATCGCCGAAGAGTCGGTTAAGAAAGGCGTCGTCGCAGACAATGTCCAAGAATCTCGCGAGCTCACCCGTGACCTCCAAGGAACCGCCCTCGACTACAAACGCATGGCCGATGAGCACCGCGACCTACTCGGCCAAACAAAAATCCAACTCGAACAAGCCCAAACCCTTCTATCTGTTGAAAAGAGAGAGCATGTGCAACACCTTCGAGAAGAGCATGAAAGACTCAGACTGCAAAATGTTGCGCTTGATGAGCGAGTGGCGGGACTTCAGAGACTTGAAGAATCCCTTAACGCTCGCATCAAAGAGATGGAGGATCAAGCTGCAACGCTGCGAACAATTGGAGGGCATGTCAGGACTTCTTCGGAAGCATTGGCGCGGAGCATGAGTGCAAGGGATGTCAGTGTTGTGAAAGGCGGAGGGAATGGCAATGGCACCGATTTTGTTTAAATTAAGACTTAGAATCTCCTCGGAAGCGGGGAATTAACAGGAAGGATTAACATTATGACAGCAATAGTAAGCACGTTGAAAGGATTTATGGACGTGGTGGGGAAGTCTGTGGGGAATTTTGCGGTAGAAATGAGCGAAAACGCTCAGGATGACAAGCACAATTTTACAGCGATTGGTCTTCTGATTAACAATATTGTTTCAAGTTGTACTTTTCGCCCCCCTCGGACTGCTTCTGAGCTGCGCGAAGAGATGATCATGATGGGGCAGCGCAATCTAGCGCTTGAAGAGCGTGAACGGATTGTTGATTTGCATAATCCTCCTGTTGCAGATCCTCACTCGATGGGAGAGGAAAAACTCTCTCTGGTTCAACGTGCACAATTATGGAAAGCAGCGGCACAGGAACTCAATCGCCATGCAGCGGGTTTTAACCCTGTGGGAGGCCTTTTGGTTGCCACTCTGATTGGAACGACGTGGCTGGGCTTTTCAAACTGGTTCTCGAATACATTTATTCCTTATGCGCTTCGTGAGCATACAAAGTTTACTGGGAAGGTTATTGTTGGATCCTCACTTGTAATGCTCACAAAAGAAACGGCAGAAGGATGGTCACGCCACAGCGATGGAACCATCCGCTTAAATAGAGCGCGGTGTAACGAAAGGGTCTAGCCTTGACAAGAGAGGACATTCTCTGAGATAATGGATTCTTATACCGATCTTGTTTCAAAATTTGAGAGTTTGCCAAAGCCAGCGCCCGAGGTTTAGTTTTATCGAAGCAGCCTCCTATCCAGGAGATAGGAGCGATGCAGATGGGACTAAAGATCGGGATGCTGGCGCAGGGAAACCCAAGTTTTGAAATATGATCGGTATAATTTATTTAAAGGGAGTGTTATGCCTCAAGTCAGTACAAATGAATTCAAAGCAGGGATGAAGGTCGAAATTGACAACGAGCCTTACACGATTGTGGGGGTAGAGTTTGTCAAGCCTGGGAAAGGGCAGGCCTTTACCCGCACAAAGCTCAAGCATCTCATGTCGGGACGGGTCATCGAAAAGACGTATAGGTCTGGAGAAAAACTCGATTTAGCCGATGTGGAAGAGACGCAGATGCGGATGCTTTATAAGGAGGGAGATGCAATTATTTTTATGCATGACACCTCTTATGAGCAGATCTCCGTTCCTCTTTCCGTGATTGATGACAAAGAACCTTACATGATTGAGGATACGGTGTATGGATTGGTCCTCTATAAAGGAGAGGTTGTCGATGTCATTCCTCCAACATTCTTAAACATGACAATTACGGAAACGGCTCCAGGAGTGCGTGGAGACACAGCTTCAGGACGGGTTTTGAAACCAGCTAAGACCGACACGGGAGCCATGATTCAGGTTCCGATTTTCATCGATGAAGGGGAGCTGGTCAAGGTGGACACACGCACCGGAGAGTATGTCTCTCGCGTCAAAGAATAGCTTACTGCACGCTCGCGCTGAGGCGCTCCATCAAGTTCGCATGTTCTTTCAAGAGCGAGGGGTTATGGAAGTTGACACCCCCATGCTTTCTCAATATGCCCCGGTCGATGCACACATCGACCTTTTTGAAGTGGAGGGGGGTTATCTTCACTCGTCTCCAGAGTATGGGATGAAAAAACTCCTTGCGGCAGGATCAGGCGACATCTATCAACTGGGGCATGTCTTCCGCAAGGATGAGGTGGGCGCGCTTCACGCTCCAGAATTCACCATGATTGAGTGGTATCGGGTGGAGACAACTCAAGAAGCTTTTCTGCAAGAAAACATCGAACTTTTAGAACTTTTTTTAGGAAGGCAGGTGTGTGTACAAAAACCGTATGCGCACGCCTTTGAAGAGGCTGTGGGGCTTCCCCTTACAGCTTTTCCTGAGGAGTTGATGGAACGGGGAAAAGCCTTGGGCTTTGAGCTCCATGACAAAAAAGATGTGATCAACTTGCTGTGGGGATGTGTGGTCGAGCCCACCTTTCAGGAGCTGACGATTGTGACGGATTTCCCGGAAGATCAAGCGGCTTTAGCGCAGGTACAAGGAGGGGTCGCCGAGCGGTTTGAAATATATTTTAAGGGGATTGAGCTGGGGAATGGCTACCATGAGCTGACAGACCCTGTGGAGCAAAAAAATCGCTTGATAGCGGCCAATCAAGAGCGGATCGCTTTGGGAAAGGCCCCTCTCCCCTATGACCCTGAGCTCCTTCATGCCCTAGAAAAAGGGCTTCCAGACTGCTATGGCATCGCGCTGGGCTTCGACCGCCTCCTGATGCTCAAAAAGGGGTATTCAAAAATTCATTTTCCTTTTGATTAACTCGAGTCTTTGCTATCCTTTTGGCCGCAAATCAAGGAGAAAAGTATGGCAACAAAACTTCAAATTTTAGGGCAGGAACTCAACCAAATGGTGGATCAAGCGGCAGCGAAAGCGATGAGCTATTCACCAGTTCGGCCGAATGACACGGTTAAAGAGGGGTTAGGCATCATCATTTGTGTCGCCTCTGGGTATTTTTCTTATAGAAATAGCCCGACTCTGTACTTCTCAAGTGCAGCTATTGGATTTGCTGCATCGATGAGAGACATCCCTAAATATCCCTTAGAACACAGTCTAAAAGAAGAAGCACTGTTAAGTCCGTGGGCAAAAGATGGCATGACCTACCAAAAAGCCCTTCTTGTACTATGGGTATTGGGAGGAAATTGGGAAGTGGCGAAAGGCTTCTTAGCGGGACACATGGCCTACCATTGCACAAAAGCATATGTTGACGCCGCATGCGACGAAGTGAAAAAGCATCTAAAGTCAGATGTAGAGTAAGGCTAGAGCATGCCCTACAACCACTTTTGGACGATCGGGTAACGACGCCCGATGCCAAAGGACTTTTTCGACACTCTTAAAATAGGCGGCCCTTGCCGCCTTTTGTATTCTGCGGCATGGATCTTTTGAATGAGCTCAAGGACCTGCTCTTGAGGGATATGGTATTTCTCTGCAATCTCATCAATGGAAAGATAGTTTTCAACATAGCCTTCAAGGACATTATCGATCACTCCATATTCGGGGAGAGAGTCGAGATCGATTTGATCAGGACGGAGCTCAGCAGAAGGGGGGCGGTCGATAATGGAGTTTAAGATCATTTCTTTATTTTCTATCTTATTGATGTGACGGCACAGGTCATAAACGCGTGTTTTGGTGACGTCTCCAATGACGCCGAGGCCCCCACAGGTATCTCCATATAGGGTGGAATACCCAAGGGCTAGTTCACTTTTATTTCCTGTACTTAGGACGATATATCCATGTTTATTAGACATGGCCATCAAAATAATCCCACGAATCCGCGCTTGCAAATTTTCTTCTGTAATGTCGGGCTCTTTTCCTTCGAAATGGGGCTCAAGAAGATGACGCAACGTATCGAAAGGCTCGCCAATAGGAATTTCCTTAAATTGAATGCCTAGGTTCTTAGCCAAAGTTTTCGCATCGCTTTGACACGCCTCTGTGCTATAACAAGAGGGCATGCTAATTCCTAAGACATTTTCAGGACCTAATGCTCGTGTAGCAATATAGGCAACCAAGGCGGAATCGATCCCACCAGAAAGTCCTAGGCACGCTTTGGAAAACCCACACTTTACAAAATAGTCTTTCACGCCAAGTTGAAGGGCTTGGAGGAGGTTCGTCATGGCATTGTATTCAAAAGGAACGGGGCAAGAAGGTGCCTCTAAGTCAATAACCATCGCATCTTCTGCAAATCCTTTTCCTAACTGGCAGAGTTCTCCTTTCTTATTGACGTAAACGCTATACCCATCAAAGATAATCTGTCCATTGGCTCCCACTTGGCAACACATCACAACGGGGCACCCCAAAGTCTTTGCAGCTTTGGCACACACATTGACGCGGACGTCGGGTTTTTGAAATTGATAGGGAGATGCGGAGATGTTGAGGAGAATATCTGGGGAATGCTCGACTAAAGCGAGCACAGGATCCCGCTCGTATCGGGTATACCCCACATATCCGGCATGTTGCCAAATATCTTCACAGATGATGAGCCCGATCCGCTTGCCCCCAATTTCCCAAATGCGTGTGTCTTTCCCCGGCTCGAAATACCGCCGCTCTTCAAATACATCATAGGTGGGTAGAAGCCATTTGTCTTGGAATCCTAAAAGGCTTCCGTCGTGAATGACTGCAGCACTATTAAGAAGGTGTTTTTCTCCAGCATTGATATTCCGTCGGATCAGCCCTACAATCACGGTGAGCCCTTTAGAAGCTTTGACAATCCGCTCAAGGTGGATTTCCATCGAATCGAGAAAGGAATGATGGTACACGAGATCTTCTGGAGGATACCCACACAGGGTCAACTCTCCAAACATCACGAGATCGACCCCCTTTTTGCGGGCTTCTTCCATGCTTTCTAAAACTTGAGCGGTGTTTCCATCAATGTCCCCAACGACGGGGTTTCGCTGTGCTACGAGTATTTTCATCTTTAACTTCCAAAATCATCTAATATTATACTTTCTTCTGGTACGCCATAGTTATCGAGGAGCTTTAATACGCTACTATTGTGCATAGGAGGACCGCACACATAGTAGAGGGCGCTTTCGGGTTCTTCCATCTCTTTAAGCTGGCCTTCCTCGAAAGCTTTGAATAGAAAATTGGTTTTGACGGGGTCCTCTTTGGGCCACCCCTTTTCCAGATCATCGTTAGTTGGTTCCGATAATACCAGATGATAGGTAAAATTTGCAAATTCCTGTTCAAGAGCTTCGTAATCCTCTTGGTAAATGTTCTCCTTTAACGACCGCGCCCCGTACCAGAGTGTGACAATGCGTTGTGTTTTCTTTGTCCTAAAAAGATCGAGAATATGACTCCGCCCAAACGAGGAACCGGCACCTCCAATCAAAAAGACCAGCTCTCGATCATCTTCAATCATATGAGATTCTCCATAAGGTCCAGACAGGCGGATCCCATCTCCTTCTTGAAGCCCAAAGGTATAAGAGGAACAAATCCCCCAAGGGATATCTGCTGCAATTTTTCCCCTAATAAAGGGGGGCGTTGCAATGCGGATGTTAAATTTAAGGAGGTTTCCTTCAGCGGGATAGGAGGCCATGGAGTAGGCCCGGATTACCTCTTCTTCTCCTTCCTTATACTCAATTGTATGGCCAAAAAGATCAAAGTGTTCCCAATCTTCATAGTATTCTTCATCCATGGTCTTCCTCCATTCTCGTGTATTTGTCCGATAGCTCGGCACATGAAACTGCAAGTAATCTCCCGGAATGTACTGGACAGTTTCAGACTCAGGGATCTTAACAACCAGCTCCTTGATGAATGTCGCCACATTCCGGTTTGAGACCACTGTCCCTTTGATCTCCTTTAACGTGAGGAGGTTCTCAGGGAGCTTGAGTCCCAAGTCTTGCTTCACTTTGCATTGGCAAGAGAGGCGCCACCCTTCTGCAAGCTGCTTAGGAGTGAACGTGGCTTTATCGGTTTCGAGCACATCTTTTCCCCCTTTTACAACCTGGACCCGACACTGTTTGCAGGTCGCTTTCCCCCCACAAGGAGAAGGGATGGCAATCCCCTGCTCTGTTAAGGCCGCAAGAAGGGTCTTTCCTCCTTCGACCTCTTTCATGAGGGAAGGATCGTTATTGATCTCAATTTTGCAGGGAGCGGTGCTCACTAAACGTCTCTTTGTGAAGAGAATCATCCCTGCAAGAAGGGTCCCCACACACGCAAACATCACCATCGCTATGAGATACGTCATATCTTATACATCAATGCTTGGAGTTGTTTCTTCAAGTCACCGATCTCCAGTTCTGAACGCTCAATTTCTTGCGCATGCCCTTCGTGCATGGTTTCAATCTCACTCTTCAAGCGTTTGATTTCCCCTTCAAAGGTTTCCATTTCAGCAAGCTGCTTAGCGCGGAGCCGCTGGATCTCTTCTTTGAGCTCAAATAGACTATGTTCGTCAGTGGAACGGATTTCAGCATGCCCTTTTTCGATTTTTTGCACTCTTTTAGAGTGCTCGACCTCAGCATCTTCAAGCATCTCCTGGAATTCCTCTTTCATCCTCTCAACCCTTTTCTCCGCACGCGTAATCTCTTCCATATGCCGCGTTTTAATCGCTTCAATGTCCTGTTCATATTTCTCAACCGTTTCATGATGAACACGTTTTCGTTTTCTCAAAAGAATCAGCAAAAGAATCAGGAGGATCAATCCTCCTAGCCCAAAGAATACAAGATCTAACCAATTAAGTCTTTCATCCACATACTTAATCACTTCCTGAAGCCATGGAGGCATGACCCACTCTTGAGGTGGTGATGGTGGCGGCGCTTGTTGATGCTGCGGCTCTTGTGGCATAGATGTTCCCCCTGTACCTTTGTTTACCACTTAGGGACGCTTGCTGCAAATAAAAAAAAGAGCTATGCTTTCGAGAATGAAAGGACAACGTGAGCATTGGGCATCCCACTTTGGGTTCATTATGGCAGCTGCTGGTTCCGCCATTGGGCTCGGGAGTCTTTGGCGTTTTCCTTACACCGCTGGAGATAATGGGGGCGGAGCTTTTGTCCTTCTCTATATCATCTTCACCTTTGCATTAGGCGTCCCCCTCTTTATTGGAGAGTTGATGATTGGGCGAAAGACCCAACGGAGTCCCATCTTTGCCTATCAAGAGCTTGCGAGCCAGTCAGGAAACTGGCGGATGTTGGGGTACCTCAACATGCTCACCAGTTTCATTATCCTCTCTTTTTATTGCGTGGTCTCGGGATGGTGCTTGAACTATGCCTTAATGTCGCTGAATCAATTTAGTTTAGGGAAAACCCCTGATGAGATCCGGGCGATTTTTGATCTGGTCTACACCTCTTCGGATCAAAACATCTTTTGGCTTTTCCTCTTTATCTTACTCAATGTGGGAGTCGTGTATAGCGGCATTCGGAAAGGGATCGAATACTGGAGTCAGATCCTGACGCCCGCCCTCTTATTTATTCTAATTGCCCTATTTGCCTACGGATTTACCCTCCCTGGATTTGGGCAAGCTGTGAAATTTATCTTCTATCCCAATTTTTCAAAGCTCACCCCTACAGTGATTTTGAACGCTTTGGGTATGGCTTTTTTTACACTGAGCGTCGGACTGGGAATTATTGTGACGTATGGAAGTTACCTCAAGCCGAGTGAAAACCTCCCCCGCACTGCCTTCATTGTAGCGATTATGACTATTGCAGTCTCTCTGATGGCTGCTCTCATGATTTTCCCCATCGTATTTTCGTTTAACTTCCCTGCGGAAGGTGGCCCTGGACTGGTCTTTAAAACAATGCCCGTTCTCTTTGCAAAGCTTCCTGGAAGTCTGGTCATCTCAACGGTTTTCTTCCTTCTGTTTGTCTTTACAGCCCTAACCTCCTCGATCTCTCTCCTTGAAGTGCTCGTCGCAAACCTCATGGAGCTGTTTTCATGGAAACGCTCCAAAGCTGTCATCTTTTCCGCCATTGGGACCTTTGTATTTGGAATTCCTTCCGCCCTAGCGGGATCGGGAGCTCTCTTTCCTAGCTGGGAAAAAATCTATGGGAAGAACTTTTTCGATACGATGAACTACATCTCGGCCAGCTGGATGATGCCGGTTGCTGGACTGTTAACGGCCCTGTTCATTGGAATCGTCATGAAAAAAGAGCTGTCTCGGGAAGAGTTTATGCGGGGCACTTCGATGCGCCTTTTGTTTGGACCTTGGTTCTTCCTCGTCCGCTACATCGCTCCCCTAGCTGTGATCATCATCATCCTAGAACAAGCCGGAATCTTGAATCTTTCCGCATTCTTTTAGAACGTATCGTTCAGGTGCAATGAAAGCACTATAGCTGAATTAGTCTAAAATAGTAACAATTGGACAGAAGATTTTCATTGAAAATGAAGCGCGGAGAGCGAAGCT
>JAGROF010000097.1 GCA_020440405.1 Chlamydiia bacterium | reverse complement strand
TAAAAAAGTTTATCGAGAAAGAAGTTAATGGCGAGACATTTTTTAATAATGCAAATATCGTTAAAAATTTTAAATTACAACAAATGATTTATTCGCGGATAAAAAATTTGAAAAAAATAAAAAAAAAAAAAAAAAAAAAAAAGAAAAAAAAAATTTAAAAAAATGTTTAAAAAAATACCTAAATTACATATCTGAAAAGAGTAAGAAAAGAAATGCATTTGTGATGGCAATATGAAAAAGATTTTATTTTTAGCAGTTTTCTCTCTTCCGCTTCTTGCGCATACCTTGAGCGATCGGGTTGAGCAATTAGAAGCAGAAATGAAATCGATCTATGTTGAGAACCCGATGGGAACCGGAGGGGCTCAATTTGGAGAAGGAAGCCCTGCATTTCAAGGGTCTCGGTGGTTTTTGACTGCTGATATCCTTTATTGGCATGCAAAAGCAGGAGGAACTGAGTACGCTATCACACTTAACTCCTCAGACTTTCCTCAAAAAGGAAATGTTAAAGATTGCGATTTTAGCTGGGATTTTGGATTTCGGTTTGGAATTGGCCATTTCCTTGGAAACCAGGATTGGGATCTTTATCTAAACTATACCCACTATGACACATCAGATACCGAGTCGACTCATGAGCTCGTCGATAGTCCAAATCCTGGTGGAGGGAATTTCCGAGGAATTTCTCATGCGAAGTTCAATGCCGTAATCGATCATAATGCTTTAGATTTGACCCTTGGGAAACACTACTTTATCAGCCAGAAGCTCTCTTTCCATCCTTTTATTGGGGTGAAGTCAGCATGGCTCGACCAAAAATATAAGTATCAAGGGAATGATGATATTAATGCCCTTCAGACTGCTTTTGCAATTGCTGGAAGAGTGCATAATAAAGTGGTTTCAAAGTGCGACTGGTGGGGAATCGGTCCAAAATTTGGAATGGACTCCGAGTGGTTTTTGGGAGACGGCTTTCGTCTCTTTGCAAACCTTTCTGGAGCTCTCTTTTATTCCTATTGCGATGTGAGCTTTAACCAAAAAGTCTTTTTTACCCCCGTAGGATCTCCTCAAACGTCTGCTCGCGCGCGCCTTCATGGGGATAAACATCAATTTACACCTCAAGTGGCATTCTGCGGTGGTCTTTCTTGGGGAACCGATCTTCATCTCAAGAATGCTAATCAATATATCGAGCTTGGCCTAGGCTACGAAGTGCAATACTTCTGGAGAGCTAACCAAACCCTCGATATATCGGATACCAGCCCAGCGCTCACAGGCGTCGGCCCCATCCGCTTGGATTACGGAAGAACCTCCGAAGACATCATGTTCTATGGAATTACTTTCAATATCCGTTTTGACTTCTAACAGTCCTGTAAAGGAAAAATAATAGACTTTACGGATAGGCTCTAGGAGAGGTATGATAGGTCCATGACAATGATCTGGACCTTTCTTTTTTTAATCGCCCTTCCCTCTTTCTGTGTACGCTTCTCGATTTTGCACAGAAACTTGCCTGTCCGGCCCTCTTTATTTGCCTCTTACTTTGTAGGGGTGTGCCAAGATCTTTTTGTGGCCTTTCAACAACTTTTTTTACTGGCTTTGGTGCAGACAGCGATTCCAGCGTCTCGAGACTATATCTTTTGGGTTGTTGTCGTTGCGTCCTCTCTCATGCAGTTTTATCTGATCTTTGATGCGTTTCTCCACCGGAAAACGGCGATGCGAATGGAAATCTCGTTTCTTTCTTTTTTCAATGATGCACGCTGTTTTTGGGACTCTGCCAAAGAGAAAAAAATCTGGCGGTTTTTGCCGGGTGCGCTCGTGTTTTTGAGTTTGCCCCTTTATACCTATTGGTATTGCTGGCAAGAATTAGGGGTTTTACAGTTTCACAAAGAATGGCTAAGTTTGGGAGGCATTCTTGCAATGGTTGCTGTTTTAGGCTCTGTGTTTCTCCCGAAGAAGCTCTCTTATGCAACAGATCATATCATTTTTCAGCATGAGATGTGGTTTGTGCGGAAGCTTCTCCGGTTTATTAAGCGGAAGCATGATCGGACAGATTTAGGATATTTAGTGCGCGCACGGTTCCATCGTGAAAACGAAAAGATGCATACACCGTCATCAGAGTATCCTCTTTATAAATATACTCAGGGGTTTAGTGGAGAGAAGGTATTTGATGTGAGGGTGGAAGGTAAACAGCGTCCTCATGTGATCTTCCTTTTCCTCGAATCCTTTCGCTCTCACAATGTGGGGTATTTCGGAGCTGAAAGAGGAGTCACGCCTCATTTTGATCGATTAGCAAAGGAAGGGGTTGTATTTACCGATTTTTATGCGAACTCTGTGCGCACCTCTCGCTCTGTTGTCTCCTCTCTATTTGGAATTCCTTCTGATGTCGATGGGTCTGAGGCAGCGGCACAAGCAAAGGCGCCTTTTATTGGTATCCCGCAATTGATGCAGGAGGCAGGATACCAAACAAGTTATCTGCATAATGGACCGATTGAATTTGAAAAGCAGGATGTCTTTTTCGATCTTCATGGGTACGATGTGATTCATGGACGGGACACTATGATGAAAGCCTTTCCAAAGGTTCGGAATTCAAGTTGGGGGCTTCCCGATGAGTGTTTGATGCGATATGCGGCAGATTTTTTGGAAGAAAAGGGACATTCTCCTCAGTTTCTTACCCTTTTTTCAATCACCAACCACCACCCCTGGAATCTTCCCAGCCATTATCAGCCCCCAGCCTTTCCTCCAGAGATTTCTCGAATCTATCGGAAGTATCTCAATACCTTTCATTATACCGATGCTTGCTTAGGCCTTCTTTTTGAACTCCTTGAAGAAAAGGGAATGCTCGAAAATACATTGCTCTTTGTTTTAGGTGACCATGGATATCCCATGGGAGAACACAATAATTTTGTGGAGCAGCGCTATCTGTATGAAGAAAACATCCGTGTGCCGTTATTGATCTATGGAAAAGGGCGCATTTTGGAACCTAAACGGGTAACAACCCCATGCAGTCAGCTCGATTTAGTCCCGACGATCATGGACATCTTAGGACTACATGGATTCAATTTATCGATCGGAAACTCTTTGATGCGTAAGGGGGCAGAAAGACCGATTTTTTTCCACAATCCTTATGTCTTCAAAAACTTTGGATGTCGAGTGGGGAAACATAAGTTTATCTATACCCGTATTTCTCAGGAACTTGAGCTCTATGACTTAGAGAAAGATCCCGGAGAAAAAAATAATATTGCTCCAGAAAATCCTGAGCTCGCGCGCAATTTTCTCCAAAGCGTCAAGGATTACGAACGTCTTTTCCACCGCCTCTATGCAGAGAAGCGGATTGTTCCGGAAGAACATCTCCCGATTTCTAGTGGCAGTTATTCTGAAGCTTTATTACCGTAAAAAACATGTGGATATTACTGGCCCTTCCTTCGTGGATCGCGCGTTTTGTGATCCGAAGAGAAAGACTCAATTTTAAGGCATTGGAAGACTTAGGAGTGGGAGCATGCTTTCTCCTCTTTTTCCAAATGGTTCCCTATCTTCCCTATCTGATTGTTCCTCTACTCCAGTGCCTCATTTTAGGAGATGCTTATTTAGAGCAAACGCTGAAAATCCGTTTAGAAAGGCATTTTTTCTCGTTTATTCCTCAGTGGCGCTCCTTTATGGATTCCACAAGCAAGGGAAAGCTTTGTATGCTTGCTTTGATCTCTTTGGGATCGGTGGCAATGCCGGTTTCTTCTGTTTCCCCTTGGTGGATGGGCGCGGTCTTTCTTCCTTTGATGACGGCATGGTGGGGGAAAGATCACCTTTTTGTTCATCTCCTCAAACCGCCTAAAAAACAAAAAGGAGAAACAATCGATCCTGCTCCCTATCTTGCAAAGAGTGAGGTGTCTAAGCTTTTGCATCCTCAGTTTCCCCTTTACCGGTATACAACGGGTTTTCAAGGAGAAAAAGCGTTTGACCTTAAGCTTTCTCCAAGGCCCAATCTTGTGATCCTTTTTGTGGAGTCATTAGCAGCGCATCAGCTTGAAAAAGCTCCTTATCTTAACCGACTCAAAGATGAGGGGATTTTTTTTTCGGAGTTTTATTCCAATTCCTTCCAAACCTTCCGCTCCCTTTTTGCCACCTTGTATGGTCTTCCTTATCCCCCAACACAGGATTATGTTTTAGATGCGACCCTTCCTGTTGTAGGGCTTCCCCAAATTCTCAAGCAAGAAGGGTATCAGATCCATGCCATCAATGGGGCTTCTTGGTCTTTAAATAACCTCCGCTCCTTTTTAAAAGAGCAAGGGGTGGACTTTATTGCAGATCCCCGAGAGATCCAAGCGCACTTCCCCGAGGCAGAAGGGTTTTCTTGGGGCCTTTTTGACTCCTATCTATTCAACTATACTCTCGATCAAATGGCACTGCATCGAAACGGTCCTTTGTGCACCATTCTCATGACGATTTCAACCCATCATCCATTTACGCTGCCCAAAACACTCCTACAGCCCCAGGGAAGTGATTATGAAAAGTTTCTGCAAACCCTTTCCTATTCCGATCAGTGTATTGGAGATTTTATCGAGGCACTAGAGGATGAGACCTTTGTCATGATCATGGGAGATCATGGAAATACACTCAGCCCCTCAAAGGAAAGCTTTCTTTTTCCCAAGGAAAGTGAGAAAGCTGCTTACCATGTTCCTCTCATCCTCTGGAAGAAAGGGTGCCAAGGGCAAGTGGTGGAAACCATAGGGAGTCAAGCAGACATCCTTCCCACACTACTCGATCTTCTTCAAATCAAAGCAGCACACCATTCCTTAGGAAAATCTCTTCTTAGAAAAGAAAAGCGCTCGGTTTTTCTCTATAATCCACTGAACCCTTATGAGGATTTTCAGTCCTTAGGAGGAGAAAGCACAAGGGATCAGCAACTCCTCTTACACCTTTTCGAAGAAAAACGTCTTTCTCCTCATAAAAAGCCGGAGGGACTTGTGCATTATGAGCCTTCTAGGGGAATCACAGAAAAAGCTTTAGTGGCAGAGATTCCAAAAGGTTGCTTTTCAATAGACCTTTCTTCTCAACCCTATGTGACGGACCATGTGCTTGAAACCCTTGCTCAAAAAAGTCCCACGCTAGGGGTGTTAAATCTTCAGGGATGTCCTCTCGTGACCAACCGAGGGATGGAGCAGATCTTTTCTCATTGCCCTGAACTTTATTCCTTGAATGTTTCCAGATGTCCTCTACTCACTTTAGAATGCCTTCGGCTGAAAAATCTAGAGTCCCTTTGGATGGATGAATTAGAGGGAGTGGATGAGCATTGGCTTTCTCAGGAGAAGGGGAGTGCCAAGCTAATGTTTCTTTCTATGCTAAATACCACCCTTCGCGATGTTTCAAAATTGCAACCGCTCTTTCCCCATTTGAATACCGCTTGTTTTTCCTATGCACAAATCGATCCCGAAAGTCTGCTGGAGTTTTTAAAGAAGGAACCGGTGTATCGTCTAGATCTTTATGAATGCGGAGCGCTGACCGATGCATTCTTTTCCAAACTTCATGGAGTCAAAGCTCTAAGGCTTGTCGATTGCCATCAGCTCACAGATAAAGCTTTCCAAGTGCCTCTTTCCTTTCATTCTTTAGTGTTAAAACACCCCACTCAGTTGACCGATCAAGGACTTAAAAACCTTCTCGAGCATCCTATGTTTCATCTAGAAATCGAAGGAGCGGTTTCTCTCACACAACAGGGAGTAGATTTTGCACGCAAATGCTCGGAAAAGTATGTCCACTTCCACATTGATGATTTAATTCAACTAGGATAAACTCACTTTTATGGCGAAGAAAAAACGAGAACAGTGGAAATCACGCTTAGGATTCATCTGGGCAGCTGTTGGGTCGGCAATTGGATTGGGAAGCATTTGGCGCTTTCCTTACGTTGTTGGTGAAAACGGGGGAGCGACATTTGTTTTGCTTTACTTGGTTTGTCTTCTCCTTGTTGGTTTTCCTGTTTTAATTTCTGAAATTCTCATTGGGCGTAAAGCACAGCTCAATCCTTCGGGGGCCTTTAAGAACATTGGAAAACATAAGGGGTGGCAAGGCGCTGGGAAAATGACCATTTTGACAGGATTTTTAGTCAGCTCCTTTTATGCAGTGATTGCAGGATGGACGTTGGGGTATTTCATCCAAGCTCTTTTTGGGCAGCTGACGCATTTTGCCTCGGCTAAAGAGGCAATTCATCACTTTCAGCATTTTAGCATATCTCCTCTATGGGGAATTGGGTCGCTTGCAGGCTTTTTGATTCTCTCCTTTTTAGTTTTGTATACAGGAGTGCAGCAAGGGATTGAGGCGGGCAATAAGATTATGATGCCGCTCCTTCTCTTTGTGTTGCTTTTCTTAGCCATTAAGGGACTGATGACTCCAGGAGGGGCTGCGGGCGTGGAGTTTGTTTTTAAGCCAAATTGGTCAGAGATTACCCCTACGGCGATTTTGCTGGCGCTGGGGCAGGCTTTTTTCTCTTTAAGCTTGGGGCAAGGAACGATGGTGACTTATGGAAGCTATCTAGGAAAGAAAGAAAATGTCCCTGGAACCTGTTTACCGATTACATTGTTTGGGATTTGCATTA
>JAGROF010000096.1 GCA_020440405.1 Chlamydiia bacterium | reverse complement strand
TAGATCGAAAACGATCATTTTGCGATTCACGTTCTTGTAACGGATTTCCTCATCCCGACGCTCAGAAGACTGAACCGTCTGGAATTCGATTCTTTTAGAAAGCTCATCTGAGGCAAAGATTTTTTCATCTAATAGCATTTTTTTATTCCCTTATTTTGTAAATAATATTGTTTCTTAACTATATTATTACAATTATCTTTATATTTGTCTAATAAAATCTTAACAATTTTAAGTTGTTGATATTTAAGTGAATAAGGGCTCATCCCCTATTATTTTCATTTTGGAGTGCTAATTAACAAAGAAATACTTTTTTTAGTGGTTTATAATGAGATGGTTATGAATTTAGCAGTGGCGGCTGAAGAAATCAGCCGCCGCGTGAGATAGGTTTTAAGCTCCAACCCCAATGAGGGCTTGATTTTCGTCGTTAGAGGTGAGCTCTTTAACCACAGCTTCTTGCTGCTTGAGCTTCGCTTCTTCTTCCTTGAACTTTCTTCTAAATGACTCTAATTCAGAAAGATAATCTTCTTTCTCATCCTTAAGAGAGATGGTCTTTTGGTTCACTTGTTCGCTAATAACCATCGTGCCTCGAATGATGAACATCCGGGTGCTCTTTTGATTTGATAGGTCCACTGAAGAGAACTTCTCAGGGTGTTTGAGGTATAGGGCTCTCAGGAAGTTTGCTCCTCTTTTCGCGAGTCTCTTCTCTCCTAGAATTTTTAGAAAGGTGATCTTTGAATCTGAAAAAACGTTTTCGAAATACTGCATAAGTCCATAAGGGTGAAGTAGTTCTCCAATCATTTGCATCATTGGAAGGTCATTAAGATCAAATCGGATCTGCTTCCGATTGATATTTTTGTAGCGCACCTCATTGTCACTCTGCTCGCTTGCTTGAATGGTGATAAATTCTACTTTTTTTGCAAGTTTTTTAGAATTAAGGACTTTTTCCTCGATTCCCATTGTTCTCTCCATTATTGTTTTTTATTGATCTAACAGAGAATATTATACCATAAAATGAGTTTTATTCATAAAATAATTATTTTGCACCCGCCTCAAGATAGTGCTAGATTCCCCCCTTTTTTGCCCCTTCAGAGTGTCAAACTTAGCACTCTCTATTGAAACTTAGCACTTGATTGATTTCTCTGTTAAAGATAAATTAGCTCCCATGTCTGATCTTCTCGATGATTTGCTGATTCAGGCCTCAGAGGCCAAGGAGCCCCCTCCTGCTCCCTCTGGAGGGATCCCTAAGCAATGGGTCCCTGCTTGGATTAGGCAGCCCGTGAAATGGCTATTTTTGCCCTTTGTCCTCTTTGACTACTCCATCCAGCGCTTGGCCCGTAAGATCATCCGTCCCCCTTTTAAACGAGAGGGACAGTGCAAAAGGAGGGGGAACTGCTGCCACTACGTCCTGATCCGCTCCTCTCGCTCCCTGATTGGCCGCTTATTCTATATTTGGCATACCCAGTTCCTGGGTTTTTACCCCCGCCTGAAGGAGCCTCAGGAGTATGAAGGAAAGCCTGTCCATGTAATGGGATGCCGCTATCTCAAACCAGATGGCTCTTGTCGCCAATACCATCTCCGCCCCCTTGTCTGCCGTCAGTGGCCGATTATCGAGCACTTCGGATACCCTCGGGTTCTTAAAGGGTGTGGCTACACTTCGAACCCTCCCTATCCTCCTGAAACTTCCGATCGCCTTAATGAAGATCCTCGCCTTAAAGTAATCCAATAAGCATCTTGCTAAACGTAGTTGAATCATGATGTGTATAACTCTCAAGGATAATAGTACTTAAAAAAAAGTCATTGAGGGGAAAGAGGGAATTTGATTATGATGTTTGTTTACGAAATTCCAAAAAAGGTGCAGAAATTATGACCTTCCAACAACCTGATCTCCCTTATGATTTAAAAGATCTTGATCCTTTTGTTTCTGAAGAGCAGATGGACTATCACTATAACAAACATCATGCTGCGTATTTTAAGAAGCTGAATGCGCTGGTCGAAGGAAAGCCTGAAAGTGACAAGGATCTGGAGACGGTTGTTAAGGAATCTACTGGGGGAGTTTTCAACAATGCCGCGCAAGCCTGGAATCATACGTTTTTCTGGGACTGCATGTCTCCTAATGGAGGAGGGGAGCCTTCAGGAAATCTGATGAAGGCGATTGAAAGAGACTTTGGAAGTTTAGAGGATTTTATGCAGAAGTTTTCTGATAGTGCAGCGACCCTTTTTGGCTCTGGGTGGGCTTGGCTTGCCAAAGATAGCCAAGGAAAGTTAGAAATTATGCCGCTTAGCAATGCAGATACCCCTCTTAAGCATGGGAAGACCCCTATTTTGACTTTAGATGTTTGGGAGCATGCCTATTACATCGATTATCGCAATGAGCGCCCCCGTTTTATTGAACAGTTCCGTGAGGTGATTAATTGGGACTTTGTGGATCAGTGTTATCAAGGATAAGTATGACCCAAAAGCAGAAACTCCTCCGCCTTTTGGATGACTTAGCAGATAAGCAAAAAGAAGTGAGTCGGTGTCACGATTATTATGAGGCCTTGGAAAAGGAAATCGAAAGTAAACGCGTCGGACTTGCCAATCCTGAAGATTATGCTGAGCTCGAAAAGATTGTTGCAGCCCTCAACCGCGAATATGTGGAGAAGAGCGCCCTTTTAATGGAAGAGCTCAATGAGACATTGATGAAGGGGCACGACCTTTCTAAGGAAATCGGGAAAGAAAAGGCCCATAGCTTCAAAAAACTATGGGATTACATGACACAACCCACGCGGCGCGAAGTGCAGCTCGACCGTGTTTTGCGAGACATTGACTATCTTAAGAAAGCGTTGTGATGCTTGAGATAATTTCTGAATTTCATTACAAGGAGCTTGGATGAATGTTTAGAAATTGTGATGGTGTTCAAGGCTCTAATTCCCCTTCTTCTTGTTTCGATTCTTTTAAGAGCTGATCCCTGCTCGGTTCAGAGTGTGAAGCGGTATCAAGTTCCCGACAGTCTGGAGATGCGCACCTATGAAGATGTGATCCTCGACTGTGGAAAGAATGGTGAAGCCCTTTTTACGATTAGCCTGCCAGAGAAAATTCCTCCTGAAGGGCTCCCTTGCATTTTAATTGTGGGGGGACTCAAAACGGGGCGCGAAAGTTTGGAGTTTGTCCCCGATCATGGGCAGTATGCTCTTGTTGCCTATGAGTACTCTGATATGCTTAAGCAGCTTCACAAGATCAATGTTCTTTGGCATCTTTATGCTGTGCGAAAAGCTGCTCTAGAAGTCCCTCCGGAGCTCATTGAGATTTTGAAGTATCTTTATGAGCAGTCTTGGATCAACAAGCAACCGATTAGTTTAATGGGGTATAGCTTTGGAGCCACCTATATGCCGGTTACCTATGTGAAAGCAGAGGAAGAAGGGCTAAAGCTCGGCCCTGGTGTGCTTTGTTATGGAGGGGCGGGGATCTATTGTCTTTTTAAAGCAAATCTTCCCTTTCTTGGATGGTTAAGAGATCCTGTTGCTGCCATAGCGGCTGCTTTGTTTAAGCCGATTGACCCGATTTTATATGCGCCAAAGATGAAAGGGGACTTTCTGATCTTGAATGGGATTTATGATAAGCAAATTCCTATGGAATGCGCGGAGCGTCTTCAACATCTAGTCCCTCAACCTAAAACGGTGATCAATCTGGAAACGGAGCACATGCATCCCAAGAATACGGAGCTCAACCTTCGCTTGATCAAAATTAGCCGAACATGGCTCGACGAGAAACGTAAACAATAAGAATTAAAACAGCCCACTTTCCAAAGAACTTTTCGAAGCTCATCGATTCTGAAAGGGTTTTCATGTAAGTGGTTAAGGTTTCTAGGGCTTTTTCAGGGTCGATTTTCTTTTCAACTTCTGCAACAGAAAGGATAAAAGTAGCTTTTTCCTCTGATCGTCGATCAGAAAGGAGGGGAATATTTGAGTAGTGCATTTTGATATAGCCCTTGGCTCGTTCAAGCAAAGCTTGGGCGCGCTTTGTATTTCCGAGTTCCCACTCGTTGTTGGCTTGAAGCACCAAGTTGGGAACTTGAGAGCTTGCATAGAAGTACTCTTTTTCGGCAGCGCGCCCTTTTGAAAAATCGAGCCACATGAGATTGATCCCTAGGTTCCAAAGGTGAGGGATATAAAGAGGGGGTGGGGTATCTTCTGGAGGATGGATGAAGAGTGTAATGACTTTAGAAAAGGTGTCGTAATTGTCTTTGTAGCTTTTTCGGTCGGTTTTTTCGAGGATTTGGTTGAAGGTGGCAAGCCAAGAGAGGTAGCTTGTCCCTTTTTCTGTTTGCATCTGCTTTAAAAGATGGCTGAGCTCCTGGTAGATTTCCTGGTTTTTCTCTTTTCTCCAGACTTCAGCACTTCGCAGTTTTTCTTCAGCTCGCGTTTTCTCAAGGGTGCTTCCTGTTTTCTGCTG
>JAGROF010000095.1 GCA_020440405.1 Chlamydiia bacterium | reverse complement strand
TCATATTTCAAAAGTTGGTTTTTGACTGCGTCGACTTTACTTCAAAATTCTTGTTCTCGCTCGCGCCTTGCCTCTCGGGCAATGGTCACTCGTTCCGAGCAAAGAATTTTGAAAGTCTCCTTGTCAAATTCCCAATTTTTGAAACACGATGTGTATATTTCTTTTCTGGTATTTTTCGCCTTTTCAGCAAATTTTTATTTTTTACTTTGACCCCTTGTTTTATGAACAATGTGGTCAAAGTAAAAAATAAAAATTTTCAAGAAAATCCATAAAAATCCCAATTAAATTAATAAGTGGGATAAATTCAACAGTCCTTTTTCAGGGACGATACAAGATTTTCGACTTGAAAGATAGGAATTTTATTGATACCATGGGGTAAAAATTTAATGAGAAAATTTCCATGGCAAAGCAAAAACTTCCTGAAGCACAAAATCCTTTGATTCTCCGTTTTCATCGGTTGATGGATGCGTTTGCAAAATCAGATGATGAACGAGACTTTTATCTCGATACCATTGAGGGGTTTTTAGTGTTTGCCGATCTCGATAAGAGTTTAGAAGAGCTTGATGGTCTTGAAAAAGAGCTGCAAGACAATCTCGAGAGGTATCGTCTTATT
Organism: Chlamydiia bacterium; assembly: GCA_020440405.1. Classification (GTDB taxonomy): domain Bacteria; phylum Chlamydiota; class Chlamydiia; order Chlamydiales; family Simkaniaceae; genus Neptunichlamydia. Next base: position 1,070 of record JAGROF010000095.1, on the reverse strand, counting down.
CCCAAGATGACTTTTTATGAAACCAAAAAGTTTATGGAAGGGTTTGTCAATGAGAAGGTTTATGATATTGATACCAAAGAAAAGCTTTTGGATATCATTGGGTCAAAAGAAGCACGGGAAAATTTCTTAGAATTCATCTATGACCACCTCACCGAATTGGAGAAGTGGCAGCAGTATTACCATGAGCGGTCACGGATTCGAATCATTGAGTGGCTCCGTCAAGAGGAGATTCGCTTTGCTTTTGAGGAAGATCTTGATGTGACAAAAACTGCTTTGGAAAAGGTCAAGCATCACCTCTTTGAAGGGAAAGTGCCGAAAGATGTCCAGACAGCGCGCGACGCTATTGTTGCAAAATCAAAAACCTACTACTCGAATGAGGCGCTCAACCCTCGTCCGAAGCGGGGACGTCCTCCGAAGCAAGCGCAAAAGGTAGAACTAGAACCTCAATACACCGTTGATATTTACAAAACCGTTCCATCTGCTATAAGACCTTTTCTCTTTAATCCTGATTTTACCAGTACAGCAGTCACATTCTCTGCAAAGTTCGATACCGAAGCGCAACTCATTGCAAGCCTCAGAGGAAGCTCTCGCGTCAAGATCGATACCAAGCTGGAAGCTTTGTCTCAACGCTTGGAATCCCTCCGCCACCTTTCCGATCGCCTCAAAGCTTCCTCAGGGCTTGGTATTGAAGGTGAAGAAAAGATTATCCAAGCAGTAAGTAGCCAGGAAACAGAGCGTGAAAAAGGAAAGATCTCGACCTTTGCAAAAGGATTTCTGCCGAAGAAGAAAGGACGTCTTCCTAAGGAAAAGGGAGAGATCCAAGAGATGATGCAGAAGAAGCGGAAGGCTGGTATCAAGCAGGTCACTCCGATCAAGCGGGGAAAGAAAAAGAAGGATGAGGAATGATAGGTTCAAGATGGTCACGACCACTCCTTTAGAAGAACTGCTAGATTTAGTTTCGAAGCAGAGGTGCCGGAATGTCCTTGAGGGGATTTATCGAGCGCGCTTCATGGATGAAAAGATGCAGAAGCTCGTCCGCCAAAATAAAGGGGGAACATTCCACCTTTATA
>JAGROF010000094.1 GCA_020440405.1 Chlamydiia bacterium | reverse complement strand
GATCATTTTTGGTCAGCAGATTTTTTACTTGCTTTTCCTCTCCAGAGGAAAATGACCGCATACCGTTGGAGCATTCAGTAAAATTTTTGTTCCCTTGCAAAGAATAAAAAAATTCGGGATAGTTTTCCCAATATTTGAAGGAGAAAATGGTGTCAGTTCCTAAAGCAATTTTTATCGGTTCCCTATCTCTTTTTGTGGTGATTGGAGGGCTCGCGCTTGTGAAGAAAAAAAAGGACAGTGCGCCTGTGGAAGCGGCTCCTATTGCAGTGGTAATTGAAGAGCCTCAAGTGCAAGTTGAAGAGCGTTCTCAACAGTATTTAAAGCCGGTTCAGGACGAAGTAGCCGAAGAAGAGGTCGATCAAGTCTGGCGTCTTTTTACTAAAGGAAAGCAAAAGCTTCCAATTGTCGATACCATCCGGTATAAAAGCCGTGTCTCTTGGCTCAAAGGGCGTCCAGCATGGGTAACCGATTATGCGTCCCATTATGCGACATCGCGCCATTTCATTGCGCGGAGCCTAAATGGGAAAAAAGACTACTATACGCAGAAAGTTTCTCCTGGCGACCAGTTTAATGTCTTGAAAGAGGATGTCAAGTTCTATTTAGTTGTCGATCTTTCTCGATGTAAAATGTGGTTTTATGCCCTAGACGAAAAAACAAATGAGCGCCATTTGCTCAAAACCTATCGCGTTGGATTGGGACGGTTTGATGAAGAGTCCTATTCTGGCCTTTTGACTCCGAAAGGAAAGTTTTCGCTCGGAGATAAGGTGGCGATTTACAAAGAAGGAATGACAGGCTATTTTCAAGATGAGGAAGTCGAAATGGTTCGGGTTTTTGGAACCCGATGGATTCCCTTTTCTGAAGAGCTCAGTGGAGAAGGAGATAATCCTCGAGGATATGGTTTCCATGGAGCCCCTTGGGTGTTTGATGTGGGAACAGAAACCTATTCGGAAGACCTGACAACCATTGGAAATTATGCAAGTGATGGTTGTATCCGTTTATCGCAAAGTGATATCGAAGAGCTTTATGCCATTGTCATCACAAAACCAACTGTTGTGGAAATCGTGACCGATTTTCATGATGCACAGGTCCCTGGAGATCTTGTTGAAAATTAAGAAGGTGGAAGTATGAGTATGTTAGACCATGAAAAGCAAATCCATGATCATGAAAAGACGATTGCTCAGCTGAAAGAGCAAAATAAAGTCAATGGGATCTGGACAGATGAGGAAATCGTCAAGCTGGAGAAGAAGCTAGAGACGCTAAAGAATCAGGTCTATTCTCAGCTCACTCCTTGGGAGCGTGTGGCGATTTGCCGCCACCCTAACCGCCCCCGTTCTGTCGATTATATTAAAAATATTTGTGAAAGCTTCACCGAGATTTTTGGAGATCGTCTTTTCCGAGATGATCAAGCCATTGTGGCAGGTTTAGGGGTGATTGGAGGGCAAAAATTTGTCATTATCGCCCAAGAGAAAGGGTGTGATACCGAAAGTCGTCTCTATCGAAACTTTGGAATGCCCCATCCCGAAGGGTACCGCAAAGCTCTCCGTGTCATGAAGCTTGCAGAAAAATTTAACCTTCCTGTCCTCTCCTTTCTAGACACGCCTGGAGCCTATCCTGGTTTGACTGCAGAAGAAAGGGGACAAGGATCCGCCATTGCCACAAACCTTCTTGAGATGGCAAACCTCAAAACCCCCATCATCGTTGTCCTCATTGGAGAAGGGTGTTCTGGAGGAGCTTTAGGGATGGGGGTTGGAGATATTGTGGGGATGCTTGAACATGCCTACTACTCGGTGATTTCTCCAGAGGGATGCGCATCAATTCTGTGGCGCGATGCCGCAAAAAATGAAGAGGCAGCAGAGGCTCTGAAGATGCAAGCTGAAAATCTTTTGGAAGCAGAAGTCATCGATACCATCATTGAAGAACCCCAGGGAGGTGCACATCATGCTCCTCAAGAGGTTTATGAAGGGGTGAAAAAGTTCGTCACCAAAGAAGCCAAGCGACTCCTTAAGATTCCTGAAGATGAGCTTCTTGAAAAACGGTACCAAAAGTTCCGCAAGTTAGGTGCTTTTGAACTCGCTGTAGGTGACAATTAACCTGGGATCTCGTATCCTAGGGACATGAAATTGCTTCTAAAAGCTGCGCTGCGCGTTCACCGACACCTTTCCCTGTTTATTGTAACCTTTGGAGCCTTGATTGGGCTGACGGTAGCAAGTCAAATGGAAATGTTTACCCTGGGAGTCATCTCAGATACTGGGGCAGATTTCTTTGCTCTTTTTGCATCCAAAGATAAAAATGGAGAGCAAAAAGACTATGTAACCAAAGAAGACATCAAAGAGAACTGGAAGAAGATCGATCGGGAACACTCGGGAAAGATTACAAAAGACGACGCTCAAACCTTCATGATCAAAAAAACGGGGAATAACCCCCTCAAGCGGGTCATGTATCAAATCAAGCGCCACCTCCATTTCGATCAAAACCTGAAAGCTTTTGTGACCCTCCTTCTCTTGGTAGCCGTCGTTAAAGCTCTCTTCCTCTTTTTTAGCCGTTATACCACGCAAATTCTCTCCATCCGCATTAGCCGAGACCTCCGCCAGCAGTATTTCGATCATTTGCAGCATCAGCCGATGAGCTTTTTCCAAAAATATAATATTGGAACCCTTTCCTCAAGGGTTGCAGGGGATGCCAATCAAATCGCTTCTTCGATTAATTCTTTTTTGATCAATTATATTCAAGCGCCTTTCACGATTTTATCGACGCTCATTGCCTGCTTTTGGATGTCCTGGCAGCTCTCTTTGGTGATCTTTTTTGGCCTTCCATTGGTTGTGATGCCTGTGGTGTTTGTGACACGAAAAGTGAAACGGATCACCCGCCAGCTTCAAAAAAACCAAGAGCGTTTTACCTCGGTGCTTATCGACTTTTTAGCGGGAATTCAAACCGTTAAAGTCTTTGCTATGGAGGCTTTTTCGTTTAAAAAGTATCAAGAACAAAATGTGCAGATGGCGAAGCTAGAGAGCAAAACGGCCAAGTATGATCTTTTGACGCGCCCCATCCTCCACACCATTACCACAGTATGCTTAGCCACCGTCATCCTTGTGGGCCTTCATATTTTGGAGATGCGCATTTCTGAGCTTGTTGTCTTTGCAGGGCTGCTCCACCTTTTTTATGAACCAGTCAAAAAGTTTGCGGAAGAAAATAGCAATATTCAGAAGGGGGTCGTGGCCGCAGAGAGAATGTACGAAGTGCTCAATCTGAAGCCTCAAATTGTGGATCACCCCCAAGCGATTCATATGAGTGGATTTCAATCGGTCCTTGAGTTTGACAATGTGTGGTTCAAATATGACGATAGGTGGGTTCTAAAAGGGCTCAGTTTTTCCGTAAATAAAGGGGAAACGATTGCCCTTGTCGGAGGGACAGGAGTGGGAAAATCGACGATTGTGCAACTGATTCCTCGCCTTTATGACATTCAAAAAGGAGAGATCCGAGTTGATGGGAAGCCCATTCAAGACTATACCCAAAAATCTCTTCGTGAGCAGATTGCTTTTGTGCCTCAAAAACCCTTCCTTTTTTATGATACCATCGCAGCAAACATTGCTTATGGCAAGCCCTTTTCAAAGGATGAGATTATCCACGCGGCAAAGAAAGCGCATGCTCATGAGTTCATCAAAGATTTGCCTCAGACTTACGATACGATGCTTGCAGAAACCGGGAAAAACTTTTCAGGAGGGCAACAGCAGCGTCTTGCCATTGCTCGCGCTCTTGTCAAGAACGCTCCCATCTTGATCCTTGATGAAGCCACCTCTTCCCTCGATGCGGTTAGTGAAAACAAAATCAAAATGGCCATCAAAGAACTCCATGGGGAAATCACACAAATTCTCATCGCTCACCGTCTCTCAACTATTGAGTATGCCGATCGGATCATCTATCTCGAAGGGGGACAAAAAGTCGCTGAGGGAACAAAGGAAGAGCTTCTTGCTACCTGCGCTCCCTTCAAACTTCTCTGGGAAACAAACTTTCGTTCCCAGTACCAAGAACCAGAGCTAGTCGACACTAAATAACCACAAGCTTAAATATTTTCTAAACCAACGAGAGCACAGAGGACACAGAGATGTTTTTATGCTTTTTCTCTGTGTCCTCTGTGGTTTTTTTTTAAGACATTAAGTAAAGAGAATCAGCTCTTAGCAAGTTTTTTGAAAACTGATCTGTACTTTTTTGCATAGTAGTCAAAAGCTTGCTGTACCAACTTATCTTGAGGATACTGTATGGTCTTTTTTGGTTTTTTCTTCATTTTACCTACTAGTTAGGGAGCATGCCGAGGGCGCTGAAGGCTTCTTTGAGTTCGGCGTTGTCGGGCTTGTCGAGGGCGCCGTTTTCATGGAGCCAGCGGACATAACCAGGAGGAATATCTTTAAGAGGTGTGCCACGATGTTTGCCAAAAGGCATGTGGCGAAGGATGTGCTTTTCTGACATCAACTCAAGGATGGTTTCCATGGTGAGATCGTCGATCATCAGAGAAAAGACTTGATGCAGAATCACGACGTCGTCAAGGGCGCGGTGGGCATTGTTGGCTTCGATTCCGTGGTATTCTCGGAGGTGTTGGAGGGAGTGACGTGGAAGATCAGGGCGGTATTTTCGAGAAAATTTGAGAGAATCGATCGTAGGCAGTTGGGGGAAAGGTACCCCATTTCGGCTAAATTCGCTTTGAATAAAGGGGAGGTCAAAGGCGTCATTATTGTGGGCAATCAAGACCACTTCCCCTTCGCAGAAGAGGGAAAACTCTTGAGCGACTTCCTTAAAAGAAGGGGCGTCTTTGACCATATCATCGGTGATATTATGGATCGCGCTGGCCTCTTGAGGAATGGGGCACCCGGGGTTGATGAGTCTTTCAAAAGAGCGATCTTGAATAGGATCGTAAGCTGCAATTTCAATGATGCGGTCTTTATCGGGACGGACACCTGTCGTTTCTGTATCGTAGTAAATCGGTCGTTTTGACATGTTAGTTATGCTACTCTAAGCGATTAAAATTTGTCAAAATCCCTTTGATGCGTTATGATAAGCCCTTATGAAACTTAGAGGGTGTATGCGATTTGCTTTAATATTAGTCGGATTAATGGGCATGTTAGCAGGGTGTTATCAGGCAAGCTCGAATGGAGATGATGACTTGCGGGCGGTCCCAGTGACGAATAATCCTAACCTTGTTCCTGACAGAGGGTTGGGGCCCATGCAGGCAATGCCTTATTGACACGGCTTCTTTCATCGATTAAGTTGGCATTAAAGGGGGCCTATGGCAAAAAAAACCGTTCACCACGTGAAATATAACTTCTTTGAGTCTGATGTCGAGGCTGCGGCTAAAGCACTTGGAAACGAAGGACTCAAAACCATCTTGAAAGAGATGCTTTTGATCCGTCACTTTGAAATGCGGGCTGAATCGGCCTATCAGCAGGGAAAAGTGGGAGGATTTTTTCACGCCTATATGGGACAGGAAGCCATTCAAACCGCTGCGGTCAGTGCAATGGGGCGAGAGAACAACTGGTGGATTACCACCTATCGGTGCCATGCCCTTGCGATGCTCATGGGAGCCACTCCTAATGAGATGATGGCAGAACTCTATGGAAAAGTGACAGGAAATGCGATGGGACGTGGGGGGTCGATGCATCTCTATGCCGATCGGATGCTTGGAGGGTTTGGAATTGTGGGGGGACACCTCCCCATTGCAACCGGCGCCGCCTTTTCCCTAAAGTATCAAAAGCAAAAAGGGGTGGCGGTCTGTTTTATGGGGGATGGCGCTTTTGTGCAAGGGGCTGTCCATGAATCACTCAACCTCGCCTCCCTTTGGGACCTTCCCTGCATCTATGTGGTAGAAAATAATCAGTGGGGAATGGGAACAGCTGTGAAGCGCGCTCTGTGTGTGCAGCCCATTGCTGAGCATTTTGCTCCTGCTTATGGCATGAAGGCCTATACCCTCGATGGGATGGACTTCCTCAGTTGCTATGGTGGGTTTCAGCATATCTATGAGGAAGTTTTAAAAACGAAGCGTCCCGTTTTAGTAGAAGTCGTTACTGAGCGGTTTCGTGGGCATTCGATTTCCGATCCGGGCCTTTACCGTTCCAAAGAAGAGCTCGAAAAAGCAAAAACGCGCGATCCGATTCACCTGTTTGCTGAGCAACTTAAAAAACGAAAAGTTTTAACCGATAAAGCATTCGAAGCGCTCGATAAAGAGCAAAAAGAAATTGTGATTGCTTCAATGAAATTTGCAGAAGAAAGTCCCAATCCTGATCTCTTAACTCTTGAGGAGGATGTCTTTGCCCCGTAATATGCAAACCGTAGAATTAAGAGAAGCTCTCCGTCAAGCCATCGATGAAGAGATGGAGCGCGATGAAAAGGTATACCTTATGGGAGAAGAGGTAGCAGAGTATAATGGTGCCTATAAAGTCTCCAAAGGACTCCTTGACAAATGGGGACCCGAGCGGATTATTGATACACCGATTTCCGAAAATGGCTTTTCAGGGCTGAGTATTGGCGCAGCGATGACAGGGCTCCGCCCCATTGTAGAATTCATGAGCTTTAACTTCTCCTTTGTCGCCTTTGACCAACTCGTTTCCAATGCCTGCAAGATGTATTACATGTCAGGGAACCGGTTCTCTGTGCCGATCGTATTTCGAGGACCTAATGGGGCTGCAGCGCAGGTCTCTTGCCAACACTCTCACTGCGTCGAAGCCATCTATGGGCAACTTCCTGGGTTTATCATTATGGCCCCCAGTAACCCTTATGATGCCAAAGGGCTGCTCAAATCGGCCATTCGCAGTAACAATCCGGTGATCTTTTTAGAAAATGAGCTCGATTATGGAATGAAGATGGAGATCCCTACCGAAGAGTACCTCGTGCCGATTGGAAAGGCGCAGATTCTTCAAGAAGGAAAACATCTCACCTTGATTTCTCATAGTCGGATGATCCACCACTGCCGAGAAGTGGTGAAAGCCTATGCGAAGAAGGGGATAGAAATAGAACTGATTGATCTGCGGACAATCAAGCCACTCGATATGGGAACCATTGCCGAGTCGGTGCGGAAAACCCATTTTGCTGTCCTTGTCGAAGAGGGACACATTTTTGCGGGGATTTCTGCAGAAATTGGATTCCAAATCCAAGAGCAGTGCTTCGACTTTTTAGATGCGCCGCTCAAGCGGGTGTGCCAACGGGAAACCCCTCTTCCCTATAACAAAGAACTCGAGAGGGAGTCCCAACCGAACCCCGAGCGGATCAGTCAAGCGATCGCCGAAACCTTACACCTCAGGAGCTAACCTCATGCCGTTTACCCTCACCATGCCGAAACTCTCACCTACAATGGAAGGGGGAACCATTGTCAAGTGGCACAAAAAAGAAGGCGATGCCGTTAAAGGAGGCGATCTTCTGTTTGAAGTTGCTACAGACAAAGCCACCGTTGAACACAACGCTCTCGATGAAGGGTATTTGAAAAAGATTCTTGTTCCCGAAGGGGCTGAGGCTCTTGTGAACCAAGCCGTTGCCATCTTCACTGAGTCAGCTGATGAAAGTATTGAAGGCTATGAGCCCGAGGGGCTCAAACCCGAAGCGGCTCCAGCCGAAGAAGGTGCTTCTGCTGAAGAGGGGAAAGCTCCCCCTCCAGCTGCAAAAAAACCGGGGGCGGCGATGGCACAAGTGGCTTTCCCCATTGAACCTCCTTTAGAGGACTACACCTTTGAATTCGATACCGGGATGCACGATCGTTTAGCTGCCTCTCCTTTAGCCAAGAAACTTGCCAAAGAAAAAGGCATTGACCTGACCTCTGTAAAAGGAAGTGGGCCTGATGGGCGCGTGATGAGTCGTGACCTCGACTTAGCGCTGCCCGATACACCTGCAAGCTTTGGCCATAAAGGAGCGCCCACGATTCCTCCAGGAACCTATGAGGCCGAGCCCATGACTCCCATGCGGAAAGCCATTGGTGAAAAACTTCAAGCATCCAAAACCTTTATTCCTCACTTTTATGTGCAGCAAGACGTCAATGTCGAGCCGATGATTACCCTCCGTGAGCAACTCAAAGCTGGGGGCATTAAAGTGACCTTTAACGATTTTATCATGCGCGCGGCAGCCCTCTCTCTTAAAGAACACCCCGTGATCAATAGCGGATTTAATTCCGACGGCAGTCAGATCGTTCGCTTTAAAACCATCGATATCGCCGTTGCTGTTAGCATCGACGAAGGGCTCATCACCCCCATTGTCCGCCATGTCG
>JAGROF010000093.1 GCA_020440405.1 Chlamydiia bacterium | reverse complement strand
TCTTCTTCTGCAGGAACAATTTGTGTTTTCCTTTCGGTTTTATCAAAGTCTTGAACCTCCTGCAGTTCATCCTTAATGATTCCCCTCACAAGGGTTTCACTTGCAAGAACGGCGCGAAAGTGCGCAATTTTTGCCTGAAGATCTGCATACTCTTCTTCGATCTTTGCCTTTTCCATTCCTGTGAGTTGATACAGGCGGAGGTCCAGCACTGCATTCACCTGGCGGTCGGTGAACTGATACTTTTCCACTAACTTCACCTTTGCCTCGTCACGCGTATTGCTCGTGCGGACAATTTTAACAACTTCATCCAGATGATCTAAAGCTTTGAGATATCCCTCTAAGATGTGGGCACGCGCCTCGGCTTTATTGAGCTCAAAACGGGTGCGTGCACGAACCACTTCAATCCGATGATCGACCCAAGCAGCAATCATCTGCTTGATGTTCATGATGCGTGGCAATCCTTTATCGAGAGCCAGCATATTGCACCCAAAGGTGATCTGCATATCGGTAAACTTGTAGAGCTGGTTGATGACCACGTCAGGGATCTCCCCTTTCTTGAGATCAATTACCACACGCATTCCATCTTTATCCGATTCATCTCGGATATCAGAGACACCCGTGATTTGCTTATCATTCACAAGGTCAGCGACACGTTCTATCAGACGGGATTTGTTGATGTTATAGGGAACCTCATCGATTACAACCCGTTGCTTATCGGTGTTTTTTACATCTTCCACATGAAGAATCCCACGCAGGGTGAGCTTTCCTCTTCCCGTATGAAATGCCTCTTTAATCCCTCGGTACCCACAGATCATGCCCCCTGTTGGGAAATCCGGGGCCGGCATCACTTCCATGATCTCATCGATTGATACCTTGGGGTTATCGATAACTAGCTCTGTTGCTCTGCACAATTCCTTCAGGTTATGCGGAGGGATGTTGGTCGCCATTCCCACAGCAATCCCTGAAGAGCCATTACAAAGGAGGTTCGGAAATTTTGCAGGGAAAACCGTTGGCTCCTTTTTTGTCTCATCATAGTTAGGGATATATTCGACGGTTTCCTTGTCTAGATCTTCCATTAAAGCCATCGAAGGCTTCGTCAAACGGGCTTCAGTGTATCGCATCGCAGCAGGAGGATCGCCATCAATTGACCCAAAGTTTCCCTGCCCCTGCACCATGGTGTAACGCATGACCCAATCTTGAGCCATCCGCACGAGGGTGGGGTAAATGACTTGCTCACCATGAGGGTGGTAGTCCCCGGAAGTATCACCACAGATTTTCGCACACTTTCGGTGTTTAGCGCCGGGACTCAAATTGAGCTGCCGCATTGCGTATAACACACGCCTTTGCGAGGGTTTAAGTCCATCACGCACATCGGGAAGTGCACGAGAAATAATCACCGACATCGAATACCGGAGATAGCTCTCCTTCATTTCCTCTTCCACACTGCGTGGGACGACTGTTTCACCTTCTGTGTAGGACATGATTTCTCCTATTAAATATCTAAGTTTTTAACCGAAAGGGCGTGAGATTCAATAAATGCACGGCGGGGGGCCACTTCATCTCCCATGAGCATCGTAAACATGTGGTCTGCAGCCACAGCATCAGGCATGGTCACTTGTACAAGGGTGCGCTTCTCGGGGTCCATGGTTGTTTCCCAGAGCTGATCGGCATTCATTTCCCCGAGACCCTTGTATCTTTGGATCTCGATCCCTTTGCGTCCATTCTTTCGCAGGAACTCAATAAGCTCTTTTAAAGTATACACAGGGGTTTCTTGTCCCCCTTCCTCAATGATGTCTAAAAGCTTTCCTTTTGCTTTTAAATACTGAGCAAGAGCAAAGCTATAATTTGCTAGCTTTTCCTTCAAAGTTTTCAGTTTTCCATCTTCATATAGTTCAACAAAAGAGAGTGAACGAGGGGTAAACTCTTTCATCTCTTCGGTCTGCTCTTCTTCAGGAATCGACGCCAGCGTTTCTGCAAACTCTGCCCGTTGGTTTTCTTCATTCTGCTTTTTTAATTCTGAAAATTCAGTATTCGAATACACAAAGCGGTGCTCTCCCTTGAGAATCACATGGAAACGGGGAAGGAGCCCTTCCTCGTTTTGCGCCTCTAAAAATTCGCGGAAAGGGATCCCTTTGCGCTCAATTGAACCAATGAGTTGCTCCACTTCCAGAATGCTGTAGAGAAGGTTCTTCACTTCATCTTTCTCAAGACATTGATTGTGGGAGGCTAGCCTTAAAGTGATGTCACTGATTCCCAGATTGAGAAGGTATTCATCCATCTCCCGCTCAGAGTGGATATACCGACTCACCTTCTTCCGCGACACACGATAGAGAGGTGGCTGAGCGATATAGACATAATTATTCTCAATAAGCGCAGGCATATGACGGTAGAAGAATGTCAAAAGAAGGGTTCGAATGTGAGAGCCATCGACATCTGCATCCGTCATGATGATAATGCGATGGTAGCGGAGCTTTTCGATATTAAAATTGTCTTTTCCAATGCCGCATCCAAAGGCAGAAACCATCGTTCCCACTTCTTGGTTTTGAAGCACTTTTTGAAGCCGCGCCTTTTCAACGTTTAAGATTTTTCCTCGGATCGGAAGAATCGCCTGGAAGCGGCGGTCGCGCCCGAGCTTTGCCGAACCTCCCGCTGAGTCTCCCTCAACGATATAGATTTCACACTTAGAGGGATCGCTTTCTTGACAGTCACTAAGTTTCCCTGGAAGGCGCCCGCTATCAAGAGCCGTTTTACGGAGCGTCAACTCCCGCGCTTTCTTGGCAGCTTCCCGTGCTTGCGCCGCAAGAATCGCCTTTTCGACAATCGTCTTTGCAATCGACGGATTCTCATTTAAAAAGATTGAAAACTCTTCTCCCACGATTTGCTGAACAACCGAAGCGACTTCACTATTTCCGAGCTTCTGCTTAGTCTGCCCCTCAAACTGAGGATTGGCAATTTTGATCGAAAGAACCGTGGTCAGTCCCTCTCTCATATCTTCCCCTGTCACCGAAACTTTCGAGTTCTTGAGGAGATTGTTGTTTTTAATGTAGGTGTTTAACGAACGTGTCAATGCCGCTGAAAATCCTGATACGTGGGTTCCCCCATGACGGGTTGCAATGTTGTTGACATAGGAGTAGATCGATTCGGTATAGGTTCCGTTCCATTGCATTGCAATTTCAAATTCAATCGGACCATCGTGAAGCTCTTT
>JAGROF010000092.1:2849-5994 GCA_020440405.1 Chlamydiia bacterium | reverse complement strand
AAATTGGGCTTTTGAAGCAGGGCAACGCAGAAATTTTCCATAGAAGGCAAGGGATGAGCATCTCGCGCAAGACACCCTCTAAGCAAAGAGACCTCCAATCAGCTAGCTATGGTTGATCTTTTCTCTGATTTTCGATACCTCTAAGGAATGTACACAAAAAAACAAAAGATCGAGATCTACATTAACTTTCTCCTAACGCTTTTTGTCGTTGAGATCTTTAACTTTTTTATTGTACGGAAGGGAATCTTAACCATCTACGCTTCGAGTGCGGATCTGCCATGGGCACTTCCGTTGCATTGGCTCGTGCCGATTTGGACGTTTCTCTATGCGACATTAGCTATTGCGGGAGCTAAAGTTTATATCAAACGCCCATCTCATATCCGTAATTTTGCCTTAGCTGCGTGGGTGATTCAGCTTGCTTTGAACATTTTATGGCCTGCTGTCTTCTATTATATCCCCATTCCAGTCATTACCCCTATCTTAGTCACGCTTCTGTTTATGACGATGATTCTCTTTATGTTCTATAGCTACCTGGTTGACAAGGTGGTTGTTCTCTATGCACTCCCCTTTTTTCTGATGGTGGTGTACAAGATGATTCTGCATTGGATTTTTTATATTTTAGGCCTCGACTTAGTTTTACACATGCGTTAAGCGACACCCCCTTGAGATAATTCCCGATACAGGTAACCTGAGGATAGTGCTTTTCGAGATACGCTTCAAATGCAGCCACCCGCTTTAAGTGATCCACTCCATATTGAGGAATGGCATCTAGATAAACCGTTGAATGGACCATCGCAGGAGGCTGATCGATGCCTAAATGACGCCTCACTACAGAAAGGGCTTCTTCTTCTCCTCCTTGGCGGAGCATGACAGTGAGCCGCATTTCCTTATGACGGCTTTGCTGAGGAAAAATCTCAGAATCAAACACCACTCCTAAAACATCTTCCTCTTCTTTAGTAGGAACCAAATAGCCAAACCCGTGAGGGACTTGCACTCCCTTTTCAAAGGCAAGATGCACAACGGTTAAAGAAGCGGAAGGAAGCGCCTCAAAAAACTGCATCGCCTCCAGGTCTCCTTGAAAAAACCGTGCAGCTTGTCGAACAGGTACTGCTAAAATCGTTTGTCCTTCTGGAAAGGTATCCACCGCTTTCCCTAGGTGAATCTCTCCCTTCCCTTCTTCGGTTAATCGTGTAATGAGGGTTTGCAATCCCCCTTTAAGGGTTAAAAGTCCTTTGGCATGCTTCTTTTTTTTCCGTTTAAAAACCGCTTTGGTGAGCGATCCGTGCTCTTTTTCCATTGCTTTAAGAGCAGGGAAACATGCAGAGATTGAAAGGTGATGGATATCCCCTCCATAAATTCCCAAAGCCATCGGATCAAATAGCGTCTCTGCTACCTCTTTTCCTAAACGACGTGTTGCAAAAGACGCGATTGATTCATCCCCTTCCCAAGGATAGGGCTGCCTCCACTCTTTTAAAAAGGCAGGAAGAAACGTCCACATCATCTTCCCCAAAGAACAGAGTTTTTTTTCGTGATAGATGTACCGCTTTTTTGCTTTTGGGCTTGAAGGAATCAGTTCCTTTTGCAGCCCTAGTTCTTCGATCAGTTGGAGAAGCTCTGGACTCCTTCCAGCTTGAAGCGTCCGCGGACCACGCTCGAAAAAAAAAGGGGCTTGAAGGGTGTCAATCACTCCTCCTAAGCGCTCTGTTTTTTCATAAAGTTGAATGTCTGTATTGGGGAAACGCTTTGACAAATCATACCGCGCAACTAGTCCTGAAATGCCCCCACCAATAATGGTGATTTTTTTCATGACTTTCACTCCCTATTTGGTTAAGCTTATACACATGTTTTTCAAAACTTGGGAGTTTGTCAAGGAGACCCTCAAAATTTATGTTCGGAACGAGTGACCATTGCCCACAAAGGCAAGGCGCGAGTGAGAACAAGAATTTTGAGGCTCAAGTCGACGAAGACAAAAGCCAAGTTTTGAAATACGATGTGTATAACCATGTTACAAGATAAGAATAGGATTGTTCAAGATCTCAAATGCTTAAGAGATGAGATCATTGCGGGATTTGAAAGCTTAGAGCCTCAAGCTCGCTTCCAGCGCACACCTTGGGATCACCCCTCCGGAGGAGGGGGAGAAATTTCACAGATCCGAGGAGATGTGTTTGAAAAAGGAGCGGTCAATTGGTCAGGTGTCAGTGGCAATAAACTCCCCTTTAAAGAAGAAGAAGAACCTTTTTTTGCCACTGGTGTGAGTCTCATTACTCACATGCACAACCCCTTTATGCCAACCGTTCACATGAATGTGCGGTATATCGAAACCGGAACCCGGTGGTGGTTTGGAGGAGGTTATGACCTCACTCCTATGGGATTTGAAAAGGCTGAAGATACGGCGCATTTCCATGCTACTGCAAAAAAAGCCATCGGAGAGGCCCTCTATACCCAATTTTCACAAAATGCCGCTGAGTACTTTTTCATTAAACATTGGAACAAAGAGCGGGGAGTCGGAGGAATTTTCTTCGACTACTATAATACGGGAGATTTTGAAAAAGATTACCATATGTGGAAACAAGTCGGCTCCACATTTCTCGAAGCCATTCTTCCCATTTATCAAAAAAACAAAGATCTTCCCTACACCCCTCAAGACAAAGCCAAACAAAATGCGATGCGTGCCCACTACGTTGAGTTTAATCTTCTCTACGACCGTGGCACAAAGTTTGGCTTCTTATCCGGGGGGAACCCCGAAGCAATCCTCTGCTCGATGCCCCCCACCGCCACCTGGTGACAAGCGTTTAGAAATCTTGTCTTTGAATGGTTTTTCTGCGATTCATCTCAGCGCGATCCAAGGCTTCATCACAAAGATCTTTGACGCGATCTGAAAGAACTTCAAAACTCTCCTTAGAAATTCTAAAGTCCCCTTCCGACTTGATGTAATCTTGAACGAGACTTTTTTTGATGAGAAGTTCTGATTTGCTTACTTTCTTTTTTTTCTTTTTCGCCATACTCAATCCTTTTTTGCTAGAGGGTGTCTTGCGCGAGCTGGTCATTCAGGAAGTGTCTTCTATGAGAAAAGTTCAAGGCGCCCGATGCAAAAAGCCCAAATTGGGCTTTTGAAACAGAGCAACGATGAAATTTTCCATAGAAG
>JAGROF010000092.1:0-2840 GCA_020440405.1 Chlamydiia bacterium | reverse complement strand
AGCATCTCGCGCAAGACACCCTCTACGGGTTCTGAAAAATTTTCTTATAGCAAAGGCCCTATATTTCCTCCAACACTTTGGTATAAGAAAATAGATTCAAGATTGAACAGTTTCGACAAAGGTGCGGACATGGTCGACGGGAATGTCGGGCAGAATGCCGTGACCGAGATTGACAATATAGCCAGGGTCACCCTCCATGCTGCGGAGCATTTTTTGGGTTTCCTTTCGGATAATTTCAGGAGGAGCATAGAGCACATCGGGATTGAGGTTCCCTTGCACGGCAATCGTTTCTGGAACGCGCTGGCGGATCACATCGAGAGACTCGCCCCAATCAAAACTGATGCCTGCGGGCTTGAGAGAAACAAACTCTGAAACAAATTGAGTGGCACCACGGGAAAAAAGGATCACAGGAACGCTGACTGCATCGACAATCTGTTTGAGGAACGGAAGGGCAAAGCGACAAAACTCTTGCCTGGAAAGAAGGTTGGCCCAGGAATCAAAGATTTGGATCGCATCGACGCCTGCATCTTCTTGCATCTGCAGATAAGCGATGCTTTGGTCTGTCACCTGCTGCAAAAGGGTGAGGAATGTTTGAGGATCTGAATATCTTTTTTTGTGATCGGTCATATAAGAGAGAACGGTAAAGGGACCGCCACAAAATCCGATCAAAGGTACAGTGATCTCTTGTTTTAAAAGGTGGATCCCTTCTTTTACAAAAGAAAGGGTGTCTCCAACGGGAAGGGGAGAAAGAGTTTCTGGAAGAGGAGAAACAACAGGCCCTTTTTTTCCAGGAAACGTAACATCTAGTCCAAAACTTAACGGAATATGGAGGATGTCTGCAAAGAGAATCGCGGCATCCACCCCGAGAATATCTAAGGGTTGTTTAGTGATCTCAACAATTAGTTCAGGAGTGCGAAACATTTCCTCTAGGGGAAACTTTTGACGGATTGCCTGATATTCAGGAAGGTAGCGCCCTGCTTGGCGCATAATCCACACAGGAGGACGCCCTCCATGGTTTTGACACGCCAAGGCGTTTAAGAATCTAGGCGGAGAGGAGACGGTTGAGGATGTCATCAACGGTAAACCCAAATTCTTTTGCAATATCACTCATTGGAGCGGAGCGTCCAAACTCATCGATAGCAATCGCCACTCCATCATCTCCAATAAAGCGGTGCCATCCGAAGCTGACCCCAGCTTCAATCGAGACCCGCTGCCCTAAATCTCCTCCAATCACACTTTGTTGATAGTCATGATCCTGAAGATCAAAAAGCTCCCAACAAGGCAGCGAAACAACGCGGACCTGCTTCCCTTGTTTTTCAAGAGCCGCTGCCACATCCATAGCTAAAGAGACTTCAGACCCCGTTGCAAATAGACAATAGTCACACTTTCCTCCCTCTTTCTTCAGGATATACCCTCCCCGTCCTGCACCTTCCTTGAAAGGGCGCGCTGTTTCATTTAAGATCGGGAGATTTTGCCGCGTCAACACGAGGGCTGTCGGATACGGGTAATTCAATGCAGACAACCATGCTCCCTTCACTTCATTGGCATCCGCTGGACGGAACACATGAAGATTTGGCATGGCGCGCAGGGCTGCTAAGTGTTCCACCGGCTGGTGAGTCGGACCATCTTCTCCTAGAAATACAGAATCATGGGTGAGTTGATAGATGACATGATATTGTGAAAGGCACGCTAAGCGCAGCGCATTCCGCAAGTAGTCTGAAAAGGTAAAAAAGGTACCGATATAAGGGAGGATCATATGGGTTTGAAACAGTCCCGAAGCAACGGTTGCCATTCCAAACTCCCGAATGCCGTACTTGATATTGCGCCCTTTAAAGTCATTCTGCCCAATCAAGGGATAGTTTTTCATCATGGTGCAGTCAGAACCTGAAAGGTCTGCCGACCCTCCATAAAGAAAAGGAAGCTCAGCTCCAAGCACCTGTAAGACTTCTTGAGAAGCTTTCCGCCCAGAAATAGGATTGGGAAATTCAATGCGATTGAGCTTGTCCTCTAAATCAGCAGGAATCATCCGCTGATGCATCGCTTGAAATTCTTGTGCCAAATCGGGGTGGGCTTTCTGCCATGCATCGAAGTACTGCTTCCATTCATTTTCTAAAGCCTCTTGCTTCGGAAGTTTTTCTTCGAAAAACGTTTTCACCGACTGTGGAATATAAAACTCCTCTTCGGGAAGTCCTAGCGCTTCTTTCGTGGCTTTCACTTCATCAGGGCCTAGAGGGGATCCATGCGCCTTTGAGGAATTCGCTTTATTCGGAGATCCTTTTCCAATAATGGTTCGACACGCAATATAAACGGGCCGCGTTTGGTTTTCTCGGATTGCGCTCATGACCTCATCGATCGCATCGAGATCATTGCCATCCATTTCATACACGTCAAATCCATAAGCTTTATAGCGCGCTGCTACATCTTCAGAACACGATTGTTCGAGGGTTCCATCGAGTGTGATTTTGTTAGCATCATGAATCAAAACAAAATTATTCAAACAAAGATGTCCCGCAAGGGAACTGGCCTCATTGGACACCCCTTCCATCAAACATCCATCACCCGCCAAACAATAGACTTTTGCATTGAGGATTTGGTGCTCTTCTTGATTAAATTTCTTCTCAAGAATCTTGAGTCCCAAAGCTTGTCCCACCGCATTTCCCACTCCTTGCCCTAAAGGACCTGTTGTCGATTCCACACCTGGCGTTTCATGGTACTCTGGATGCCCCGGAGTTTTGGAGTGGAGCTGCCGAAAGTTTTTAATATCATCTAGTGAAAGGTCAAACCCTGAAAGATGTAAACAAGAGTAAAGCCACATCGACCCGTGTCCTGCTGATAGAATC
>JAGROF010000091.1 GCA_020440405.1 Chlamydiia bacterium | reverse complement strand
AAGAAGTTGAAGCCAAGCAGATGACCCTTCAAGCGGTGACCGCAGAGATTGCAGATGTGATTGAAGAACGTTCCAATCAAGGGAAAGACTACGGAGTGATTTTAATTCCCGAAGGGTTAATTGAGTTCATTCCTGAAATGAAAGCTCTGATCGGGGAGCTTAACACCCTTTTAGCTGAAGGAAAAGATGAAAAGGCTCTCAGCTCCAAGGCAAAAGCAACCTTTGACTTTCTCCCCAAAGAGATTGCGCAGCAGCTCCTTTTCGACCGTGACCCCCATGGAAATGTCCAGGTCTCTCATATTCAGACCGATCTTCTCTTTAGTACAACAGTCAAAGAAGAGCTGAAAAGACGCTCCTCCTTTAAGGGGAAGTTTAGCCCTGTCCATCATTTCTTTGGATATGAAGGACGTGCGGGGCTTCCTACAAACTTTGATGCAACCTACTGCTATGCCTTAGGGCATGTGGCTGCCTTATTAATAAGGGATGGGCGTACCGGTTACATGAGTGCCGTGCGCCATCTCTCAACCCCCCCTGAAAAGTGGGACCTGTGCGGGATTCCCATTACCTCTCTTATGAACATCGAGATACGCAAAGGGAAGGAAAAGCCCGTGATCCGGAAAGCACTTGTTGACCTGGAAGGGACTCCCTTTAAAACCTTTGCGCGCAATCGCCCCAAATGGAGAACCGAGGACCACTACGCCTATCCCGGTCCGATTCAGTTCGATGGCGACCCCACCATCACCAATCAAATTCCCAAATCACTCTTCTAAGAAGGTTACTAAACCAGCTGCATGGATGTTTTCATGCAGTTTAAAAGATTTAGTCCCAGGATAAACCACAACAAGGCCATCAAGTTTCAGGTCACTTACTGCAATTAACATGGACTTTGTGACTTTAGGGGAGTCAGAGTATTTAAACTCAAACCCTAAACGTTTTCCTTCTTTAAAGATAAGAAGGTCTAGTTCTGCATGGGCTTGCGTTGCCCAGAAGAAGCAGTCATAGGGGTCTATTTCTAAAGATCGGATGACTTCCTCTAAAGCAAATCCTTCCCATGAAGCCCCAAGTTTGGGATGAGTGAGTAGGGCCGACTCATCGGCTATCCCTAGGAGAGTGTGGAAAAGACCGCTGTCACGGAAGTAGATTTTTGGGGTTTTGACTTGTCGCTTTGAGATGTTTTCGTGCCAAGGCTGCAGCTGCCTAATCATGAGGGTACTTGTTAGAATATCTGTATATTCTCGAATCTTTCTAGCTGGAATATTTAGGGATCTTCCGATTTCAGAGGCATTGTAAAGGCAGCCATGGTAGTGCGTTAGCATCATCCAAAAGCGCCTTAGGTGTTCTGGAGGAAACTTAAACCCTAAATTAGGAATATCTTGTTCGATGAATGTTCGAATATAGGACTTTCTCCAAGCGGTACTTGTTTCAAAATCGTCTGCTAAGAAAGAGCGGGGGAATCCTCCTTTCATCCAAAGGCCCCCGAGATCATGAACTTCTTCATATTTAAAAGGAGTAAGCTCTAAATAAATGATTCTTCCAGTTAAGGATTCAGAGGACTGTTTCAAGAGATCTTGGGAGGCACTTCCAAGAATCAAAAACTTTTGGTGCAGCTTGGGGTTATCGCATAGAACTCTTAGAGTTTGAAAGAGATCAGGCTTTCGTTGGATCTCATCAATGACGATCAGTCCTTTAAGAATAGATAGCGTAGTTTGAGGAACTTCTAGTCGTTGAAGATCATGAAGATCCTCTAAATCAAAGTAGTTTTCTGGAGAATGGTCATTGGTTTGATCCGCAAACATGCGAGCAAGCGTAGTTTTTCCACATTGGCGTGGTCCAATGATGGCGACAATGGGATGAGATTTAAAGGCTTGTTGAATTTTCTGTAAGAAGTGAGGGCGTTGCATTTCTTCGTTCCTTTGGTATTTATCCTTGCAAATTTTCTGTTTTTTGTCAAATTTTCAAGGATAAAACCGTTTTTACCTTGTAATTCTTCTGTTTTATGAAATAATTACAAGGTGAAAATATTTTTGAAAAACTCTTTCTGAATATCCTTTCGATCGGGTAAAAGGAGGTTTCGGAGGGGAGAGCTATGAAGGGGTATTATAAGAAGGGGCGACGGTTCGTCAATCCACATATCGATTCAACCAAACGGTCTTTACTAGATATTGCACTTTGGCAATTAGGGTTTTATAATGATCAGAAAAAGCCAAAGGCGCGCCCAGAGAAATTTAAGTACCCAAACCGTAAACGAAAACTCAAAGAAAATGCTCCTAAAGTGACGTGGATCAACCACTGCACGTTCCTTGTAGAGGTAGGTGGGCTGCGCCTTTTGACCGACCCAATCTGGGGGGAGCGCTGCTCCCCTTTGTCCTTTTTGGGGCCAAAGCGTCGGCATTTAGCTCCTCTTTCCCTAGAAAGCCTGCCAGAGATCGATATCGTTTTGATCAGTCATGACCATTATGACCATCTTTGCAGGGAAACCGTTTTAAAGCTGCAAGAGCAAAACCCAGGGATCACTTGGGTGGTTCCTCTGGGAGTCAAAAAGCGGTTGCGGAAGCTGGGGGTGCGCCATATTTTGGAAATGGAGTGGTGGCAAGAAGCCCATTTGGGGATCAAAGGACAGGAAGTCATTGTGACCGCTGTTCCTTCGCAGCACTTTTCAGGGCGGGGAGTCTTTGATCGAAACACAACACTGTGGTCAGGTTATGTTGTCGACTTTTTACAAGAAAATAAACAAGAAAAGCGGTTGTATTTCGTTGGAGATACAGGGTATAACCAGAAAGATTTTAAAAAGATTGGAAAGCGGTTTGGAGAAATGGATCTCAGCTTAATTCCAATTGGGACCTATGTTCCAGGGCGCTTTATGCAACCTGTTCATATCTGCCCCACAAAGGCTGCAAAAATCCACGCAGAGGTCGGATCCCTTCTCAGTATAGGGATGCACTGGAAAACCTTTCGTTTATCGAGTGAATCATTAGAACAACCTCCCTATGACCTTTACTGCGCATTGAAGAAGCAAGGGATTGATCCCAAAAAATTCCGTGTTCTTGAGCCTGGCCAAACCATTAATTGGTAACAAAATTCTCATCGTGATAAAATAAGTTCATGAGGCGATTTATAGACGCATTTAAATACGCATGGATCGATCGGAAACTTCAAAAAGAAGTCAAAAGGCTCTATTATTCTGACACTGAATTTGAAAAAATCGACAAAGCCCTTCTCACGGCTTACATCTTTAAAAACCCTTATACCATCAGCAAAAACTACCTAAAAAAACACCGAGAAAAAGAGATTCATACCTATGGGGAAACTCCCTTAAAGACCTATGAAACCTTTGCACAGGTGTGCGATTTAAAGCCGACAGATACTTTTCTTGAGCTTGGATCTGGACGGGGACGGGGAGCGTTATTCCTTCACCATTTTTATCATTGCAAAGCAATTGGTATCGAAAGGATTCCTCAGTTCGTTAAACTTTCCCGCCACCTTGTTTCAAAATATCATCTCGAGAATATTTCCTTTATCTGTGCCGACATGTTGCAAGCAGACCTTCCTCAGGCAACCCTCATTTACCTCAATGGCATTTGCTTAAAAGACTCTGAAATCTCCTTACTCGTTAAGCGGCTCAAAACTTTCCCAAAAGGCACAAAGATCTTGACCATTAGTTATCCTCTGACCGACTATGATGAAAATGCTTTTCAGATTGAAAAAACATTTCCAACGCTATTTGCTTGGGGAGAAACCGATGCATATTTACAAACTCTCAAAGGTTAATCTATGAAAGAGCTAGCTCTAAGAAAATGTACCCCCTGTGTTGTAGGGACAACTCCTTTAAAAGGGGAATCTCTCAAACCTTTTGCTGATCAACTCTATGAAGGGTGGGCAATCATCAATGAGCATCAACTGGAAAAGACGTACAAGTTTAAAAACTTTAAAGAGGCCCTAGCCTTTACCAATATCATTGGGCGCATTGCTGAAGAAGAGAAGCACCATCCAAACATTTTCCTGTCTTGGGGAGAGGTGACCCTTCAGATCTGGACCCATAAGATTGATGGTCTTTCTGAAAGCGACTTTATTCTTGCTGCCAAAATTGAAACCGAACACATCTCCCACGAAGGCTAGTAGCTTGCGACGAGGGCAAAGTGGAAGCGAAACCCTTTGTCAGGATCGTTTTCGACTCCCTTGAGTTTAAATCCTAAATCCCCTCGGAAGCTGAGATACGGGGCAATTTCATAGCGGACACCTGGGCCAAAACCGAGAAGGTATTGGGTTTTAGAAATAAAAGGCATAGGGCGCACATCGCGGCCAATCGCATAATCTAAGAAGATTAAGAATTGGATCATATCCTTAAAGAGGCGCCGTCCCATCAATCCCATTGAAGGAGAGCGGAGTTCAGCGGACACCAAGAAAGCATTGTCAACATTCACAGCGCGCTCTTTATACCCCCGCACCGTATTGTATCCGCCGAGCCCATATTGTTCACTGGCTAAGAGATTTTGGCTCGCCACTTGGCCACGGAGCGTTAGGGCAAAAGAGAAGTCTTTAGAGAGGCGAAGAATCGGCGCAAAAGCAGCGCGGATGTATATGTAGTCGCTCTTAGCTTTATAGCGGACTCTTTGATAATCGGAGTTGCTTTGCTCAGGGAGCCAGTCTCCTGGAGAATAAAACAGCTCAACCGTCATTGAAGTTTTGAAGTCATCGCTATCAAAGGCGGCATTGTACCCAAGGACCAATTGCGTGAGATTGATACTATTGCGAAAGACTCGGTTTCCTCCGAATTCAAGGTTGTTATCCGTGCGCTTGTAATCAAACCCTAGTGTGAGATCTTGAAGAAATCCAGGAGAATTGGGAAGGATAAAATTATAACGGGTACTGGCTTGTGCTGCATACCCAGAATTATCGAGTCCTGAGGTATCCATATCTCCATGGACATGGGAGTATCCACCATAGAAGACCCAAAGATCTCTCCATGGAAGGGGAATTGTATAATTTCCAGTCAGAGCCCAATACCGATCAACATTTGGGGAGCAGGTAAACTGAAGCGATAGGATTTGGTCCGTTCCAAATACATCTCCCCAGTTGACTCCTGTAAAAAGGCGGGTATTGTCCGTTTCGTCAAAGCCTGTGTTGTCTACCCCTGCATACACACGCCAAGGACGACGGTCCAGTGTTAAAAGGCGGATATCTGTTGTCCCTGCAACTTCTCCAGGTGCATAGATCACATCGACTTGCCGAAAAGGGTTGCGGTTGATCCAGTCCAAATCGGTGATCAAAGTATTAGAGTCAATCGCTTGCCCTTCTTCTAAGCGGATATATTTTTCGAGTGTTGAGCTTTTAAAATACTTGTTTCCCTCGGCCGTGACTTTGCCTAATTTTCCTTCGATCACGACGACTTGCAGGACCCCTTCCGTAATTTTTTGCTCTGGAATTTCAATAGTCACAACAGGACGTCCCCAGCGGCGGTAGTAAAGGAGAATTTCCCGTTTTAAATCGATCATCCCTTGCTTGGTAAGGGGACGATTTAAAAACTGTTTGGTGAGCATGGCTTTGAAACTCTTTAAGGTTCCCGGAACCTGGATATTTAGGGTTTCTGCTCCTCCGACAGCGCGCGCCATTTCTTCTTGCGAAACATGGGCACGAGAATCAGTAAGGATCACCCCTTTTAACTCGGGGATAAGGACCTGCTTTCCATTCTTCACATGAGGAGTTGTCAGTTCAGGGCCATAAGTCGATCCCCCCTCTTTTCCATAATCCGTTGGAGCATGAGGTTTCACTCGGTCATAGTCGACTCCAAAAAGAGCTGTCGTGAGGAAAGCGGCAGTAAGAAAGAGGGAGCGGTTCATTCTTTTCCTGGTTTGAGAGGTTTGGGAAAGGTGATAAAGAGGTTATTTTTGGGTTGTTGGTTTAAGGTCTTTTTCATGCGGAGGTAGTATAACTGGTCAGGAATAACTTGGAAACTAGAAGTGACCTTGTGATCCGTTTTTGCTGATTCTTGGGCGGCATAAGCGGTTTGGAATTCCATAAACCATCCAAGGTATTCATCAAAAGGATGAAGAGAGGTTAACATTTCACTGATTACCACTTGGCTGCGTTGAATGTTCTGAGCGGATAATACCCCATTCTTATAAAAGATGGCGAAAGGGGAATTTAAAGCAGCAGTGTGACTTGAGTAATATGTGAGCCACTGCTCAGGAGAGGCATCTGCATAGAGCAGCCCAGGAGTGAAAGAGGCCCCTCCAATGGTTCCATGAAGAGCATTCAGCTCTTGCTTTGCCGCATAAATGCGAATTGGCCCTTCTCCAATGATCTGAGATCCTGCTGCCATTTTAAGCCCTCCACTTCGAATATCTCTAGGAGAAAGGAAATCATGGTCAACGACAAGATAGATGGGATTCCCACTTGTGTTGTGGATGAAGGACTCTGGACTCATATTGAGATCATTTCCCGTGATAATTTTTAAAATCCCATTGGTATTTTGGATAGACGCATTGCGGATAAGATTGAGGTGATTTCCCGCATGAACGGTTAAAAGGCCGCTAGTCGTAATCGATGCTGGATCTTCCTTTCCATCTCCATACAGGGTGATATTTCTTCCTGCAAAGACAGTGGTCATTCCATTGGTGTTGACAAAGGCAAGATCTTGAGACGATAGGTTGAGATCTCCATGGATAACTTTAAGATCAAGCCCTCCATGGCTTTGGATAAAGGCTTGGCTCTTTCCATTTGAAGAGGTGAGGCCTCCGATAAGGTTAAGGTTTCCATTATGTACCAGGAGATCGATGTGCCCCCCAGATGCTTTCACAGCATTGCTAATGAAAACATTTGATGTGCCGGCTTGAAGGTCGACTCCTTTAAGGTCTAGGGTATTTCTGACATCTACTGCAATGTTGCAGAGAGCAGGTCCATTAACCCCACTGATTCCAATAGAGCTATTGGCCGAGGTCCCATAGCTCGTATCTCCGACAAGAGTGAGATTGTTTGCCCGGACATAGACTTTTTCAATATTGATGGATGCAACTCCTGGGCGCTCTCCCGTGAAAGCTCCAATAAACCCATGATTTGCTCCTTGTCCTGCTCCGACAAAAAGGTTCCCTTCCGTCTCTACAGATACGCGCTTTGATATCACGTGGTGGGTAGAGGGAGTGGCAAATTCCTGAGCAAAGCCAATACCACAAAACTTTTCTGTTTTTGCATCTTGTCCCCCAAGGATGGAAATGTCTCCAACCGCGTGGAGGGCTACACTTCCTGAATAGGTATCGGTGAAGCTGCGTCCACGTCCTCCATGTCCAATCAAGGTATAAGCGCCTCCTGTTCCAGATCCCCCCATCATTTTGACTGTTCCCTGAACATTTTGGACTGCGACGTTTCCTTTAATCCTGACATTTCCACTTCCTCCCCCATTACACTGATCGGATGCAATCCCAATTTGCGCAAATTGAAAGTCAGATGAGCCTGCAGACATCATCAAGTTCCCCCCGACAGAGTGAACAGTCACATTTCCTTCAAAAGAAACAGGGGCGATTCCACTTGTGTTGGTATGCCCAATCAGCGCGAAGTTTTGGATCGACTGTACGATCAAATCTCCTCCAACAGTCAAATCAATATGACTTGTCATGAGGGGGTTATCAAATCCAATCTGCGCCTGTCCCCCGCTTCCGCCCATAAGGAGAACGTGGCGCCCGGTTTTAATGTGAACATGCCCAAGTTGAGACCCGAGCTGGCTCACAGTTTTCGAACCATCTAGCTGCAAGTCTCTTCCAATATTGCAAGTGATATTTCCCGATCCGCTGTTTTGAATGCTTGCTTGAATAATCAAATCGCGATCACTCGTAAGAATGAGTTCATTGGGAGTGGAATAGCCATTGATACTATTCATGTCCGCAGTGATTGTGATGTCTCCTGTCCCTGCAAAAGCGGAGTTTGTTGTGACCTCTACCGGACCGAAGTTAAGCTGGGAGATCAAGTCTGCCACATCGAGGTAACTGGCAAGGGCTGTTGGAGCATGGGTTCTAGGAGCGCTAAACACCATTCCGGACGTGGCATCATTCACGATTTTGACATCACTAGGATCATACAAAAGACGTCCGGGACGTCCGGCACGAGCTGAGCGGTTAGCAATGCCTCCGGCGATATCTAAGAAGCGTTTTCCAGAGACTTCAACAAGGCCTCCATTCCCTGATGACTTCCCCCCTTGAGCTTCAATAAGACCATGGAAGTGCGTGGCCCCATCCGACCAGATTACCGCAAGGCCTCCGTCGCCCTCCAAATAGGAGTTGACTTTCACTGTTGCCCCGGGATGGATAAATGTATAGCTGGAGTTAATCAGATTGGGATCCTTTCCTTGAAAGGCTCCTCCAATAAAGACTTTTCCAGCTCCAAAATTGCAGGACGCATCAATGAGTGAACCTTCATTGAGGGCAACGGTATCTCCTAAAACACGAATTTCTCCCTTATCAGCAATAATTTCTCCATGCACTTCAACGATGCCATTCTCTGCAATCAGAAAGATTTCCCCATTCCTTTCTTCGACTTTTGTGGCATCGATTTTCCCCTCATGATTAATCGCAAGTTTGTAGGGGTTCCCGTCGGCAAGAAGGCGCACCTTCAAGGCCTCAATCTCTCCGAGACTTGAAATTCCTGTGCCTTTCTTGGAAGCATTTTCACTGAGCGCACAGATGAAAACTCTTTCTTCCCCATTAGGTTTTAAGAGGACTTCCTTTCCTACAGCAAGAGCAGCCGTGCCTTTAGGAGCATGGATTTGGCCGATATTTTCGATAAAGCGACCAATCAGAGCAATGTCTCCATCCCAGGCTTGGATTTTTCCAAGGTTCACCACTTTCCCCTCAGAGTTCCCTCGAAAACGTAAATCTCCTCCCTTCATGAACTCACTGTCTAGAACATCAAGAGTGGAAGCAACAAACCCATGGGTATCGATGACAGCCTCTGACCCAATCAAGATTCCATTTGAGTTGATCAGAAAAACCTTTCCATTAGCAAACAGAGAGCCGAGGATCTGGCTTTCTTGGCCAGAGGTCACGCGGTTAAGAACTGCAGATGTACGACTGGGTTGAACAAAGCGGGTGGTTTCATTAGCTTCAATCGAAAACTCATTCCAATTGATGATCGTTTGGTCTCCCGTGACGATTTGCATCGAGGTTTTGGTGGGGTGAGCAAAAGTGGCATTCCCTTGAACGACTTCCGGCCCAGAAGGCTTTGCAACGAGCGAAATCGGAAGGAGAAAAAGAGAAAGGATGAAAGAACGTTTTGCCATGGTACCTCAAAAAAAATCAACGTGATCTACCCTTTTAAATTAAAATAAGAAATAAAAGCAATCATTTTTTCAAGACTTAATCCCTGAATTTTACCAAGTTAATAAAAATATTGCTTAAACAGAACTCTTGACAGCCACTAGCGATGTCAGGTATTCTCATAGGGCATGAGGTATTTAGAGTCGATCTATCAGACAAAACGGCGAAAAACCCGCGAAGTAATGGTTGGGAATGTCGGAGTCGGAGGGGAAAACCCGATCCGCATCCAATCGATGACCAATTCAAATACACGGGACGTTGAAGCAACAGCTCAGCAAATCATGCGTCTTGCTGATGCAGGATGCGAGATTGCGCGGGTCACCGTTCAAGGGAAGAAGGAAGCTGAAGCTTGCGAGGGGATCAAGAGCATGCTCCTTCAAAAAGGATATACAATTCCTGTTGTGGCTGATATCCATTTTTATCCCCCTGCTGCGATGCTTGTTGCAGAGTTTGTCGATAAAGTGCGGGTGAACCCGGGAAACTTTGTCGATAAGCGGGCGACGTTTAAAACCATTGAGTATGATGAAGCAACCTATGCAGCAGAACTCGACAAGATTCGGGAGACGTTTGGTCCCTTAGTTGAAAAATGCAAACGCCTCAAACGTTCGATGCGCATTGGGACGAATCATGGATCACTTTCTGATCGGATTATGAATCGATATGGAGACACCCCTTTTGGGATGGTCGAATCGGCCCTTGAATTTGCGCGGGTGTGTCGCGAAATGAACTATCATGACTTCATGTTCTCTATGAAAGCGAGTAACCCGCTCGTGATGATTCAAGCGTATCGCCTCTTAGTCGCTGAAATGATGGCACTGGGATGGGACTATCCCCTTCATTTAGGAGTGACAGAAGCAGGAGATGGGGAAGATGGAAGGGTAAAATCCGCTATTGGAACCGGTTCGCTCCTTCTTGAAGGGATTGGAGATACCATTCGTGTGTCTCTCACCGAAGATCCTTGGCTAGAGATCGATCCCTGCAAACGCCTCGTTGCTTTTGCAGAGGCCTATCAAGGAAAAGGGACGGTTCCTTTTATGGAAACCAAGCGGGATATCCGTGAAATTAAAAGGCGGTATACCCGCCATGTTGCTCCCTTGCACCGAGATGGTTCGGTCATCTTATGGGGGAAGAAAGATGAGACGCTCAATGTCGATGCCTTTTTTGATGGAACAGACATCCTTTATGAAGAAGAAAAACTTCCTGTTACGCCCATTGAAAATTTAAGTGGAAAGAAAGAGGTTGCTTATATCAAGGATGGCGACCCTACTCTTTGGAAGACCCTCTTGGAAAAGGGAGCAGAGTTTATTTTACTCGAAT
The DNA here is from genome assembly GCA_020440405.1 of Chlamydiia bacterium. Classification (GTDB taxonomy): domain Bacteria; phylum Chlamydiota; class Chlamydiia; order Chlamydiales; family Simkaniaceae; genus Neptunichlamydia. The sequence goes on along the minus strand of JAGROF010000091.1, from coordinate 4,115 downwards.
TGACAGAATCTCCTCTCCATCAAGGACGGTATTTTTTTGAGTGGATTCAAGAGGCAAAGCTAGATCTTCCAGTGATTCTCGTTGGAACCTATCCCCTTTCTGAAGAAGATACTGTGATTCATGCTTCTGCAGAGGTAGGGGCTCTTTTGGCAGATGGACTTGGAGAAGGGCTCCTTCTGAAGACAAAACTTTCTCCTGGAAAGGACGCTTCCTTGTCCTTTAATATTCTTCAGGGGTGTCGGATGCGAGCAACAAAGACGGAGTTCATTGCCTGCCCGAGTTGTGGGCGAACACTCTTTGACTTGCAAGAGGTGACCCAAAAAATTCGTGCTCGGACAGCCCACCTTCCAGGAGTTAAAATTGCCATCATGGGATGTATTGTCAACGGTCCAGGGGAAATGGCCGATGCAGATTTTGGATATGTCGGATCAGGACGAGAAAAAATCGATCTCTATGTAGGAAAAACCTGCGTGGAGCGGGGAATTCATTATACAGAAGCCGTCGAACGCTTGATCCAGTTGATCAAGGACCATGACCGGTGGGCTGAACCTCAAGAGAGCTTGGAGCTTGTATGAAAAGAATACTCTTTGGTCTCGGATGCTTGATGGCATCCCTTTCAGCTGCCTCATTTCACGACGAGTTTTTAGATGAAGTCTTAAAGATGGCTGCAATGAATCCCACTGAAATCATGGGGGAGGAGCAGGAGTTTCTAAGAGGATTTTATCAAGAGTCTCGGCAAGAGACGACTGAGGAAGATGCAAAGGTGCGTCCCGTCTATGTGGCAGCGCAAGGAGACTTTGAGCGGACGATGGCCTACTTTCTTAGCCAGGGGAAAATCCAAGACTTAGTCGGTTGGATCCATACGCCTACCCCTGCAACCCCCCTTTGCACAGAAGGGGAGATCTCACCCGGTCTTGTAGACGAAACAATGGCTCAAGATCGTAGGCGTCTTTTTACAGTGATGAAGCGTCCGGATATCATTCGAAACTTTCTCAAACAAGGGGGAGCTCTTGTTGCATATTACCCGGAAGCGGGATGGATGAAACGGTCTGAAGAGCAACAGAAGATTTTTGAGGATGTCAGGAAAGCCTATCCCAGACAACTCATCGATGGCCCCCTTCCGGTCCTACAACTTCCTGAGGACATGGTGGGAGCGACCTATGTTTTCTCCACAGCAGAAGGGCAGTGGTACGCGTTTGCAATTCAGGCCACTCAGGCAAATGCACCTGAAAATGACCGCACCTGGGTCATGTGGTTTGGATCATTGGATGACCCGGAAGTTCATGCACGCGTCGAAAGGGTCAACTGCTGGATTCGGACTAACGGAGCACCTCAGACTTTAAGTGATCTCCTATACGTAGAGCATTTGCAATAATTGTCAGTCCAGGATTGACCCCTGAGATCGAAGGAAAGAACGACCCATCGACGACATAGAGGTTCTCGAGGTCATGAGCCTTGCAGTGGATATCTAAAACCGAGGTTTTGGGATCGGTTCCAAAACGGCAGGTTCCGACCTGATGAGCGACAGCTGCCAAAGGAATTTTCTTCGAAAGGTAGACTTTGCTAGGGAAGAGATGAAGGTGACTTCCACACGACTTGAGCATCTCCTTGAGTTTTTTTAAGAGGCGCTCGTGAGCTTCCAAATTATTAGGGGTGTAGTTTAAGACAATTTGCCCTTCAGGGGTGACTTCGACACGGTTTTCCGGAACGGGAAGGTCTTCCGATGTGATCCACCATCCAATGGCATGATCCGCCATTTCCCTTAAAGCAATCCCTGGAGTCAGAGCAGGGGCATCGGCCTCGAGCATTTCTTGCTTGACCTTTCCAAGCAGCTGAATGTGTCCTAGGGGAAACTCTGAATCGTCCGCGCCAAAGTAATAGTCATTGACAGCAAGAGTCTTTTGGAAGTGCGTGGGATTCTTCTTTGTAGAGATCGCAACAATAGCAGAGTTATTGTGGCACATATAGTGGCGTCCCACAAGCCCCGAGCTATTTGCAATCTGAGATTTTAAGAGGATTGCAGAAGAGTTAATGGCTCCACAAGAAAGAACCACCAATCCCCCTTCAAAGGAAAGAGGCTTCCCTTCTTTTTCTCCTTCCACCGTTGTGACCCGTTTTCCAGAGGTCAGAAGCCGGTTAATTTTGACCCCTGTCATCAAGGTCACATTGTCGTGCTTGAGAGCTTTGCGGATGCAGGTGGTATGTGCGTCTGCTTTCGCATCCACCAAACAGGGAAATCCATCGCAGGTGTCACATCGGACACACTCACTTTTTTCCCGGTTTTCCTCATTGAGGCGGATGCCAACAGGAAGGGGAAAAGGTTTATGACCGCTTGCTTTGATTTGATCAAAGATCTCTTGAATCCGAGGCTCATGAGATAAAGGAGGGTGGAAATATGGAGACTGTTCAGGAGGCTCTGTTGGATCCTCACCTCTTTGCCCGTGAACAGAATACAGTTCCTCAGCCTTTAAGTAATACGGTTGAAAGTCCTCATACTTTAAAGGCCAAGCAGGAGAGACCCCATCAAAGTGCTGCATCTCTTCGAAATCTTCCTTCCGCAAACGGAGAAGAGCAGCTCCATAAAACTTCGTGTTCCCCCCAACATAGTAATGTGTACCTGGTGTGAAAGGTTTCCCGTCCTTATCAAGCCATTCTTCATTGGGGTTATACCGCCCTTCGATAAAGACAGAATGAGGTTCCCAGTTTTCTTTTTCTCGAGGAAGATAGTCTCCTCGTTCCACAATGAGAATTTTTTTTCCCGTTTCTGCAAGAATGTAGGCAAGAGTCCCACCTCCAGCACCTGATCCAATAATGATAACATCGTACTTTTCCATATGATCTTTCTAGCATTCTTATGGAGTTTTATCAAATCTTTTTTAAAAAAGATTTTGCTTTCATTAAATAAAGTTAATGAATATTTGTTAGATTAAGAATTACAAAAGGGTTTTTATGAAAATAAAACAAATTATTCGATTCAATCGTATTTTCTTTATTGCGAATTTCAGTTTTTTTATTTTGATGATCGGAACCTTGGCTTACTTGGCTCCGAGCCTTTTTCGTAATGATGGAGTTCTTGAAGGCAAGCGTCTAGTTTTAAGAGGAACCAATGGAAACCCTAATATTATTCTTCAGGGAGACGATGAAAACACTTTGATGACACTCAATGATGGAAAAGGAAATGTACGCCTTCAATTGCAAGGGGGATCGTTTCCCGCAATGATTATGAAGAACGAGTCTCAGGAAATTGTGGGAACGTTCTTTCCTTTAAAAGATGGAGGAGCTGCGGTCGGGTTAGGAGATCGGGAAGGGAATATGGCAACATTTATCCGAGGAGGATCCTCTCCTGTTATGAATTTTTATTACCAATCGAGTGAGCCTAACCTTGCCATGGGGATTACCAATGAACTTCCACACTTTGTCATGGTTCCCACCAAGGGGCAGGAAGGGATGTTGATCCATGGAAATGCTCCGACCAGCCTGCTCTTTATTGATGAGCAGGGAAAAATTCCTGTTTCTCTTTCACGTTATGGCCTTTACCAGAAAGGAGAAGCGAAAGAAGAAGCAAAAGAGGAAGAAAAGGTTTTCTCTTCTGATATTGAACAACTTTTAAAAGGGTCTCCATGAGCCAACCACTCAAAAACGTCGACATCAGTGCTTTAGAAACTGAAGTCCTTGAACTTTCTCAGGCAATGTACTCTCATCTTCACTCCCAAGTTGAGGACGGAAAAATAAAAACAAAGCTGCATGATCAGCTAATCTGGCTGAATCATCAAATTCGGTACTTTTCTGATTCTCAAGATGTTGAGCAACTCTTAGAGAATGTGAATTGGGTTATCTCTAACTTTAATCATGATCTTTCACTTCCTAATAAACAGTTATTTAGATTGATTGATAAATAATTAGTTTTTTATTTCTTATTCGTGATAAATTGAATATAGGGCGACATGCCAAATGAAAGGAGGAGAAATCCTATCGCGACAGCCTTGGCACACGTTCTATTGAGGTTGCAGCATCAGGACGAAAGCAATGACTTTCAGAGACACGCTTGAAGCGGTCATTTCCTGAGCGACTCTGGTTGTTATGTCTCTTATAGAGGCGAAAGGTTAGATTGAGGC
>JAGROF010000090.1 GCA_020440405.1 Chlamydiia bacterium | reverse complement strand
GTATTAATATGGTAAAATCAGAGTCTAAGGTCCCCAATAGTTCTAAAGAATTGCTCAGCTCCGTCAAACAAGAAATTGTTGAAGAGAGTATTGCAGCTGGTGAAAATACATTCACTGTTGTCAAAAGAAATGGAACGATTGTTCCGTTTCGAAAAGAGCGTATCTTTAAAGCAATTGAGGCAGCCCTTCGAGACACTAAAAAGATCGATAAGGAGACCCCTCTCCCTGAGGAACTTCAAGAGGTAGCCACTGAAGTCACCAACCAGGTCGTGATTCAGCTCTTTGAACTGGCGTCTAAGAATGTTTCCTTAACTGTTGAGGGAATCCAAGATCTTGTCGAAGTAACTCTGATGAAAAATGGACACCATGATATTGCACGCGACTACATTATCTACCGCGATCATCACAAAGAGTTGCGGAGCGATGACCCATGCAACCTTAAAGTGATCCGTCGTGATAGCGAAACTCCTGTCCGCTTCAATCCAATTAAGGTCGCAGCATCGATTGAAAAGATTTTCCGTCGCGCAAATCACATTGAAGGGCAAACCCCTGATGACATTATTTCCATTGTCAACACCCTCTCGCAACAGGTCGTTGGGGATGCGGTGCATCTTGCTAAGATTGAAGAGCTGCATGTTCACCACATTCAAAACTTAGTCGAAGAAGCCTTGATGCGCGCAGGGTATTTCCAAGCCGCAAAAGATTACATCCTCTACCGTGCCGAAAAAGGGCAGCAAACAGGTGCTACTCCTCCCCCTCCTAAGAAAAAGAAGCGCCGGAAGGCAAAAGATGGAGAGCGACAGTTTGCATTTGAAACGAAAAAGGGGGAAAAGAAAACGATTTCAGAAACTGAGCTCCTAGATCGCCTAGATCATGCGTGCCGTGACTATGAAAAAGAGGTCAGTCCTGAAGAGCTCCTTGAAAGTGCGGTTTTGAATTTCTATGAAGGGATCAAAGAAGAGGAAGTCGATCAAGCTTTGATCATGGCAACAAAAGCAAAGATTGAAAAAGATCCTCTCTACTCTAAAATTGCAGCACGCCTCCTTTTAGACAAACTGTATCGAGAAACCTTGGGAATCGATTCTCTAGATAACGATCTTGAGAAAAAGCACCTCTCTTACTTTAAAGAGTATATCACCCATGGCATTGAGATTGAGCGGGTCTCTCCTGAGCTTGCCAAGTTTGATCTAGACGCCCTTGGAAAAGCGATGAAGCTCGAGCGGGATGATAAATTCCAATACCTTGGATTGCAAACTCTCTACGACCGCTATTTTATCCATGAAAACCAGCGCCGCTTGGAAACCCCGCAAATCTTTTGGATGCGCGTGGCTATGGGTCTGGCTGTCAATGAAGAGGATAAAACAACGCAAACTCTAGAGTTTTACGAAACCCTATCGAAACATGACTACCTATCTGCCACTCCAACGCTTTTCAACTCAGGAACGACACATTCTCAGTTAAGCTCTTGCTACCTTTCTACGGTCATGGATGATTTAGAGCATATCTTTAAAACCATTTCCGACGATGCGCAACTCTCAAAATGGGCAGGAGGGCTTGGTAATGACTGGACCAATGTCCGAGGAACTGGGGCGCGGATTAAAGGAACCAATGGGCAAAGTCAAGGGATTATCCCCTTCTTGAAGGTCGCGAACGATACAGCTGTGGCTGTCAATCAGGGAGGAAAGCGGAAAGGGGCCATGTGTGCCTACCTAGAAACATGGCACATCGATATCGAGGATTTCATTGAGCTCCGAAAAAATACCGGGGATGAGCGGCGCCGTACCCATGATATGAATACTGCAAACTGGATCCCCGACCTTTTCATGAAGCGGGTGAAGGAAAATGGAACTTGGACTCTGTTTAGCCCCAATGAAGTCAGCGACCTGCATGACCTATATGGGAAAGCCTTTGAAAAGCGGTATGTCGAATATGAAAAAATGGCAGACGAGGGAACTATTCGCCTTTGGAAGCGTGTCGAAGCCGTGCAGCTTTGGCGCGATATGTTGAGCATGCTATTTGAAACAGGACACCCTTGGATGACCTTCAAGGATCCTGCTAATATCCGTTCCCCGCAAGACCATGTGGGAGTGGTTCATAGCTCAAACCTTTGTACAGAAATCCTCCTCAACACCTCTAAGGAGGAAACCGCTGTATGTAACCTGGGGTCGATCAACTTGGCAGAGCATGTCACACCTAAAGGAGTCGATGAAAAAAAACTCTCTAAAACCATCCGCACAGCCATCCGTATGCTGGATAATGTCATCGACGTAAACTTCTATCCCATTCCAGAAACCAAAACAGCCAATATGTCTCACCGAGCTATTGGGTTGGGGCTAATGGGATTCCAAGACGCGCTCAACATTTTAGAGATTAGCTATGCCAGTCATGAAGCGGTGGAATTTGCAGACCGCAGCATGGAAATGATTTCATACTACGCGATTCTCTATTCCAGTGAATTGGCAAAAGAGCGAAATCCCTACCCAAGTTATAAGGGATCCAAGTGGGAGCGGGGCTTGCTTCCGATTGACACGATCGATCTTTTAGAAAAAGAGCGGGGCGAGAAGGTGGAAATGGACCGTTCCACTTCAATGAACTGGGACAAGGTGCGGGAATCGATTCGCAAGCATGGCATGCGTCATAGTAATGTCATGGCAATTGCTCCCACAGCAACGATTGCCAATATTGCAGGGATCACCCCTTCCATTGAACCCAACTATAAAAACCTCTATGCAAAATCCAATCTCTCTGGAGAGTTTACCTTCTGCA
>JAGROF010000089.1 GCA_020440405.1 Chlamydiia bacterium | reverse complement strand
CATACCCTCGTTGCAGCGTTTAAAAGCACCTTGGAAGAAGCGGTCTATGCCGATATCTTGCTCCATCTTATTGATGTCAATCACCCCCTTGCAGAAGAACATGCCGAGTCCACCTATGAAGTGTTAAAAGAGCTCAGTTCCGAAGAAAAACCCATCATTACCGTGCTCAATAAAGTGGATGCATTAGATAATCGCTCCCTCATTGCCCGGTATAAGCTCAAATACCCCCGTGTAGTCGCCATCTCTGCCCTCAATGAAGAAGGATTTGATGAGTTGATGCAGATGATGATGGATGTTCTCAAAAGCTTGCGGAGGGTTGTGACGCTTCGGATTCCCCAAAAAGAGTATGCTCTCGTCAGTGAGCTCATGAAAGAGGGGCGGGTGATTCACCAAGACTATGAAGAAAATGATGTGTTGCTCGAGATTGAAATTCCTGCTCACCTTGAGCATAAAGTGAAGGACTATATCGAAGATGACGATGCTTGCACAAATTCCGAGAGAAGAGCGTCCTCGTGAACGTCTTCTCAAGCAAGGAAGCGACGCTCTATCGCTGACAGAACTTCTTGCGATCTGCCTCGGAAGTGGTCGCCGCGGCGTTTCTGTTATTCGCCTTGCTGAAGAACTCCTCTCCCGTTTCGGAACCCTTTCCAACCTCTTCAATGCTTCTGTTCAAGCCCTGACCGAAGTCAAAGGGATCGGCCCAGCCAAAGCGATCCAACTGCAAGCGACCTTTGCCCTAGCCAAGCGGATGAACCTTTTGGCCTACCGCCCCAAATATCCTATCCAAACGTCCCGTGATCTCTACAATTACATTGCTCCGAAACTCAAAGACCAAAAACAAGAATGCGTTGCCATTATGCTCCGTGATGCGCAAGGGAATCTCTTTCATGATGCTATTCTCGGCATTGGAACCCTCACCCAAGTGATCATCCATCCCCGTGAAGTCTTTCACCATGCCCTGCATCATCGCGCCGCAAGTCTCGCCCTGGCCCACAATCATCCCAGTGGAGACCCCACGCCTTCAACCGCTGACATCGAACTCACTAAGCTTCTCGCCACCTCAGGACGTCTTCTCGGCATCCCCCTTGATGACCACCTCATCATCGGCGCCCACGCCTTCACCTCTCTCTTCGATGCAGGGTATATTTCCTCCTCTACACTTTCATAACTAGCTTATAACCATAAGTCGTTAAATATAAAACACTTGTTTGATAGTATGAAATATAAAACTTTTGAATAAAAAGTTATTTATGTTATAATGTTTAAGTACGAATAAATTAATATATAAAAGAGTGATTACTATGGAAAAAACACAAGAGACAGGCCTTCTAGACAATTCTTATGAATACCCGAATGCCTGCCAAGAAGTTTTAAATGATATTAGTGGTTTAGTAACAAAAGTTTATGACTATATTGTGTATGGTTATGACTATATTGTGTATGGAATTAACTTTCATACGGATAATGGAACTCGAGAAACAACAAAAAAAATTCTCAACCATGAATTTGAAAATATCAGTCTCGAAGAGATTACATGTTGCATTACAACCAACTGGGTATCTGTGGGTTGTAATCCCTCTAGAGTCATAACTAGTCTGCTCGATGCTCGAGTGGATGCAGCTCTAAAAGCTCCTATTGATCAGCTCGATTCAAATCAATTACGACTCGTCATTGCCAATGAAGCAATACGTCCAAAAACGGAAAGCCGAAAGGCAAACATGGAGCAGCTTCTGCTAAAGTTAGGCGAGAAAGCAACAGGTGAAGGCATTGAAGGACTTAAAGCACTAAGAGCACTACATGATTTGGCCCGTCTAACCGCTGCAAGGGGCCATTTACCTCTTGAGAGGGGAGAGACTCAACAAGAGTTGATACCAGCCCCAGAATTCCTTGAGATGATTCATACAGCACTTACTAAAAATGGATTGGATCCAATGGAAATTGATTACTCGCTTTTTATTAACGATCCTCTTAATCTTAATACAGAAGCAACTCCTTTGAATATCGCTGCAGGTCTTGGAAGGACAGACGGTCTTCAGGTGATCCTCAGTGATTCTCGTGTTACCGGTAATAGCGCCAACCTTAGAGCAGCAGTAGGCATAGCTTCTGCCAGAGGCCATACGCATTTTGTGACTGAAATCAATCGGCTGTGGAGAAAAGCGGCACAGATTCCAGCTAACTTAGATTTGGATGCAATTGAACCTGGAATTGTACAAGCAAAGAAGAAGGGTTTTGAAAAACCGAAAACAGTTGCTGCTGGTACTTCTACTGTGAGTTCAGGAATAAGCGATGAAAGAAGAGAGTCCGCAGAAAGATTAGCAGCAAGGCGTAAAAAGGAGTATGATACAGAGTCCATTAAAAATGGACGAGAATATGACCCTCTCTTCACTCGAAGTTCATCATATGACTAAGAATGTTTTCAAAATGCATGAGTTTGCTAGATCGCTGACCACTTAGTTCAAGGTGTCAGCGATTTCCATTTTCAAGTTTAAAGATTAAAGCTAGTTTTGACGAGTTCGATGGCGCCATTGGCAAACATTTGGACGGCGATGAGAGCGACGATCATACCGCCGAGACGTTCGAAGGCCATGAGCCCTTTTTCGCCGAGGCCGTATTTGAAGAAGGAGGAGAGAAGGGCGATAGCGCAGGAGACAATCATCGCGCCGCAAATAATGCTTGTCATGAGAAAGTGGTTATCGACACGGGAGGAATAGAGAATGACGGTTGTAATCGAGGCGGGACCTGCGATGACGGGAGTCGCAAGGGGGACAATCAGGGGCTCGTGTTGAGGCCCTTTTTCTTTGGTTTCCTTAGGGAAGATCATGGTGATGGAGATAAGGAGCAGAAGAATCCCTCCTGCCATGCCAAGGATATGTTCGTTGATACCAAGAACATTAAAAATTCCATTTCCAAAAAAGTTGAAGAGGAGCAGGAGGACGAGGGCAAACCCAAACTCTCTCAAGAGAATGAGGCGCTGTTTGGCAGGGGAGTAGCGAGCCAGAAGTGAGAGGTAAAGGGGGATGTTTCCGAGAACGTTGATGACAAAAAACAGGGCAAGTGCCATCGAGAGGGGACTTTGGGGCATAAAAATTCTCCTTCAATAAAGATATTATGCATGGTGCGTGAATTTTTTCGTAGGAATTTCCTTCGAAACTTGGCATAATGCTTGTCATGAAGAAATATAAAATTGTCACTTTAGGATGTCGTACCAACCAGTATGAGTCTCAAGCTTTTTTGGATCAGCTAAAGAAGCAGGGGTATATAGAGGCTGAGGAAGGGGAACAGGCGGATGTCTGCATTGTCAATACCTGTACGGTGACGGAGTCGGCTGATAAGCGTTCGCTCTATCAGATTCGGAAACTTTCCCGTGAGTATCAGCCTTCTCGGATGGTGGTAACGGGGTGTTTAGCGGAGCGGATGAAGGAAGACCTAAAGGAGCTTCCTGAGGTGACAGATGTGATTCCTAACCATCAGAAGGAGGCGCTTCTTTCTCAAGTCTTTCCTGAGAAGGAGTGGCCGGAGTTTCGCATTGAACGCTTTGAGGCACATACGCGCGCCTTTGTCAAAATTCAAGATGGGTGCAATTCCTACTGCAGCTATTGCGTGATCCCTTTTGTAAGGGGACGCTCCCGCTCAAAGAAGATGTTTGATATTTTAAGAGAGATTGAGTCCCTAGTAGAGAATGGCTACAAGGAAGTGGTGTTGACGGGAATTAATATCGGGGACTTTGGTCCGGAGCGGTTAGGAGATTTAGTACGCCAGGTCGATAAGGTTGAGGGGCTCGAAAGGATCCGCATCTCTTCAATTGATCCCGATGAGGTGGATGATGATCTTCTTGATGCAGTGATCAATGGAAAGAAGACGTGCCCTTCCATGCATATTGTTTTGCAGGCGGGCTCGAATCTCACCCTCAAACGGATGCGCCGCAAGTATACGAAGCAAGATTTCTTGGATGCTATTCAACGTCTGAAAAAAGCCAACCCCTTTTTCACATTTACAACGGATATCATTGTAGGATTTCCAGGAGAGACGGAGGAGGAGTTTGAAGAGACATTGCAGTTGGTGCAAGAGGTTCGCTTTGCAAAGGTGCACTTATTTCCCTATAGTGACCGGCCGAAGACGCGAGCTTCAAGAATGCCAAATAAGGTTCCACAAGGGGTGATTACTGAAAGGAAGGCGCGGTTATTAGAAGTCGCGCAACGCAGCGCATTTGCTCTCCGGGAAGAATGGATCGGTGAAGAATTTTCTGTGCTTTTAGAAACTGAAGAAAAGGAAGGGTTTTTGATGGGGCATACTGAAACCTTTTTGCCAGTTTTTGTTCCGAAGCAAGACTTGCGCCCGAATACAGTGATTAAAGTAAAAGTGATTCATAACAATCCAGAAGGTTATATTGGTGAAAATCAAGCTGACAGAAAAGTACAAACCCTTTTCGCATGAGGTTGGAACCTCTCTGCTCATTCCTCGCAGCTCTTGGAAAGCAACAGTCTACCCTGCCAGGATTCAGCTTGAAAGCCTTCTTTCAATGAAAGAGAAAGAAGTTCTTGTCGTGGTGCCACATATCGAGGGACCTTTAACGCAATTTACGGTCATGCAAGACCTAGAAAGGCGCTGGGTGCGTGTGTTTGGATCGGGACCACAAGGGTATTTCTCTTACCGTTTAGTCGCTTCGTCTCATGAGATTATCCTGTTTATGGAAAGGGGCCCTAAGGAGGGAATCTCTTTTTCCTATGAAGGAGAGACAAAAACGCTTAAACGTAAAGAAGAGCTGATCATTCCTACGACACTTTCAGCATTCCCAAAAGCCCCGAATGAAAAGATGCATTTTGGATGCACTAAAAAGCAAGACTGGCTCCTTGTCAAGCGCAGACAAAACATCGAAGAGATTCTTCCTATTTGGTTTGAACTAGGAAAACATGTACCTCCTCACCCTGTCTTAGAGATGGGGCTGTCTCGGTTACTCGCAAAATGCCAAGAGCAGATTGAAACAAAGGAAAAGGATAAAATTGGCGCGACATTTCTTGAGCTTTTTAAAATTGGATTTGAAGGAATTTTAGCCCCCCATTTAGTAGACCAGAATTTTTCTGGGTATCTTCCTGAAAATGAAGATGTGCCTCAAGAAGCCTCCCCTCTAGTTCTCCTAGGAGAAGGAGCCCGACTCATTC
>JAGROF010000088.1 GCA_020440405.1 Chlamydiia bacterium | reverse complement strand
ATCTTTATCGTCGTGTGATCAACCGAAATAACCGCTTGAAGTCGATTTTGAAGCTAAAGACTCCTGATGTGATCATCCGGAACGAAAAGAGGATGCTTCAAGAAGCTGTGGATGCGCTCTTTGATAATGGGCGACATGGCCATCCTGTGATGGGAGCAGGGAATCGTCCTCTCAAAGCCCTTTCTGAAATGCTGAAGGGTAAGCAAGGACGTTTCCGTCAGAACCTCCTTGGAAAGCGGGTTGATTACTCAGGACGCTCGGTTATTATTGTAGGACCAGAGCTGAAGTTTAACCAATGTGGTCTTCCGAAGAAGATGGCACTCGAGCTGTTTGAACCGTTTATTGTGAAGCGGCTAAAAAGTCGAGGGCTTGTTTACACGATTCGTTCTGCAAAAAAAATGATCCAAAGGGGCGATCCTGAAGTATGGGACGTCTTAGAAGAGATCATTAAAGGGCATCCGGTTCTCTTGAACCGAGCGCCGACCCTTCACCGTTTGGGGATCCAAGCCTTTGAACCTGTCCTAATTGAAGGGAAGGCGATTCGGATTCACCCTCTCGTTTGTACGGCCTTTAATGCCGACTTCGACGGGGACCAGATGGCTGTTCACGTTCCCCTTTCTGTGGAATCGCAGCTTGAAGCAAAGGTCCTCATGATGGCACCTGATAACATCTTCTTGCCATCATCTGGAAAGCCAGCGGCTGTCCCTTCTCAGGATATGATTTTGGGACTTTATTACCTCATGCACGATCCGATTTACTTTCCGGAAGAGCACGGAAAGAAGACCAGGGTCTTTGGTTCACCTGAAGAAGTCCTTCATGCCCTTTATGGTGGAGGAAGCTATAACTGGTTTGGTGAAAATCTTGGAAAAGAAGGGCGATGCGATGACTATGGCCTTGGTCTTCACATCCATGAAAAGATTAAAGTACGCTTTGGATCAAGCATCATTGAAACGACTCCAGGACGGGTTGTTTTTAACACGATTGTTCCCAAAGAGCTAGGCTTCCAAAACTATGCGCTTCGTAAGAAGAAGATGAGTGAGCTGGTTCTCAATACCTACAAAAACGTGGGTCTTGAGGCGAGTGTTCGCTTTTTGGATAGTCTAAAAAACCTTGGGTTTGCCCATGCGACAAAGGCAGCCCTTTCGATGGGTGTAAAGGATATCGCGATCCCTGAACAAAAGCAGAAGATCATTCAAGATACTCAGAAAAAGGTGGCAGTCGTCATCAAGCAGTATGAGGATGGGGTAATCACTGAGGGAGAGAGGCACTCGAAGATCATTAGCATTTGGACAGACATTTCTGAGATCCTTGCGGATGAGCTCTTCAAGATGATTTCAAAACCTGAAGGGACGATTTTAAATCCTCTCTACTTGATGATGGATTCTGGAGCGCGAGGAAACAAATCTCAGGTCAAGCAGCTGGGAGCGCTTCGAGGACTGATGGCGAAGCCTTCTGGAGAAATTATCGAGTCTCCAATTACTGCGAACTTCCGTGAAGGACTGAGTGTTCTTGAGTTCTTTATCTCGTCTCACGGAGCGCGTAAGGGACTTGCGGATACCGCCCTCAAAACAGCCGACTCTGGATATCTTACCCGTCGTCTCGTCGATGTAGCGCAAGATGTGCTTGCCACAGAAGAAGATTGTGGCACGCTCAATGGAATCGAAGTTGCTGCGATCAAGCAAGGACAGGAAGAGCTTCTTCCCCTTAAAGATCGAATTTATGGACGGACCGTTTGCGATGATGTCTATATTCCTGGGGACCAAACAAGGCTCTTGGCAAAATCTGGAGATACCCTTACAGCTAAGCAAGCTGAAGCAATTGATGATGCCGGGATTGAATCGATCCGGATGCGCTCAACACTCACCTGTGAAGCAAAACGTGGGGTGTGCTCGAAGTGTTATGGAATCAACCTTGCGAATGGGCGCAATGTAGCCTTAGGGGAAGCTGTAGGAGTCATTGCCGCGCAGTCCATTGGAGAGCCGGGAACACAGCTCACGATGCGGACCTTCCACTTAGGAGGGATTGCTTCTGCCCATGCAACGCCTGATTTGATTGCAGAGCATGATGGAGTCTTGGTCTATACCGGCCTTCGAACGGTGCAAAATCGAGAAGGAATGCATCTAGCTTTGAATAAGAACGGATTTGTCCACGTTGTGCGTGATGAGGGACGTCCTCTTGAAGACTATAAAAAGCTTCTTAGCACAAAGTCGATTGAACCACTTCAAACCTTTACCATCGAATTGGGAACACAGATTGCTCTTGAAGATGGAACCAAGGTGAAGAAAAAAGATCGCGTCGGGCAGTGGGAGCAACATAATATCCCGATCATTTGTGAAAAGCCCGGGTATGTGAAGTATGAAGACCTTGTTGAAGGGATTTCGACCATTCGTGATGTGAACAAGCAAACCGGACAAACCGAGCTTGTAGTGCGCCAACACCGTGGAGAACTTCACCCACAGATTGTGATCTATGCCGATAAAGAGTTTGAAGAACTGGTTGGAACCTATGCAATTCCTTCTGGAGCGATTATCTCTGTGGCGGAAGGAGAACAAGTGCATGCCGGAGATCTTTTGGCGAGACTGCCTCGAGGGGCAATCAAGACGAAGGATATTACAGGAGGTCTTCCTCGTGTAGCAGAACTTGTGGAAGCGCGTCGCCCTCGCGATGCAGCTGAGATTGCAAAGATTGATGGAGTTGTTGACTTTAAAGGGGTGCAAAAGAGCAAACGTATCGTTGTTGTCAAAGATGAAGATACAGGAATGGAAGAGGAACACCTCATCCCGCTTACAAAGCACTTGATTGTCCAGCGAGGAGATACAGTTGTCAAGGGACAGCAATTGACAGATGGTCTTGTGGTTCCACAGGAGATCCTCGATATTTGTGGAGTCCGCGAACTGCAAAAGTATCTTGTGAATCAGGTCCAGGAGGTTTATCGCCTCCAAGGGGTTGATATCAATGACAAGCATATTGAGATTATTGTGAGACAGATGCTTCAGAAGGTGCGTGTGACTGATCCCGGTGATACAACGTTCCTCTATGGAGAAAATGTCGATAAGAAAACCTTTCATGAGCAAAACTCAAAAGTGGTAGACGAAGGAGGAAAGCCGGCTCAAGCAGCTCCTGTCCTTCTGGGAATCACAAAAGCTTCCCTTGGAACCGAGTCCTTTGTTTCTGCGGCATCGTTCCAGGAGACAACACGCGTTTTAACCGATGCGGCATGTGAAGGAAAAACCGATTACCTTCTCGACTTTAAAGCCAATCTCATTATGGGACATATGATCCCAGGAGGAACTGGCTTCTATGATTACGAGAAGCGTGTCAAAAAGCTTGTCGACACCGAAGAAGAGGATATTCTCGACTTTGCTTTCTCAAGCTATTAAAAGACCTTAGGGGCGCATCTAGTGCCCCTTTTTTCTTGTACTTTAATAAAATATTTTTTTAGTATTTTCTGTATGAAAAAGCGCATTGCACTATTTTTTCTTCTCGTTTGTGCGGCTTTCTGCCACGCAGAGCCGGTGTATGTTGCAAATCGTTTCTCCGGCACGGTGAGTGTTGTAGATTCAGAGACACATGCCATCATTGCTACGGTTATTGTGGATGCGCAGCCTTTGATTCCTACGGTAGCTCCTGACCGATCTCTGCTCTATGTTCCTTGCTTTGGAGCCGATAATATCAATGTCATTGAGACTGTAACGTACACTGTTCTCAAGACAATTCCGGTGGGGGTGGGGCCTATCGATATGGCGATTACTCCTGATGGAACGCGTGCCTATGTGTTGAATAATGGAGATACAACGGTGAGTGTTTTGGACCTTACGACCAATACGGTTGTAGCTGTTTTGGGTGTGGCTACGAGTCCTCAGACAATCGAAGCAACTCCTGATGGAAAAAAGGCTTTGGTCACGAGCTCTGGTTCAAATTTGATTTCGATCATTGATGTGACAACAAGCAGTGTGACTTCAACGGTTTCAACAAATGGCACACTTCCCACTGACATCGTGATTTCTCCTGATGGACAAAAAGCTTATTTTTCGCAATTTGGGACCGATAATGTTGGAGTACTCAATATTCCGACAGAAACAATTTTACCCTCTATTCCTGCAGGAAATGGGCCATTGGGGATTGCCATAAACCCTCAGGGAACGCGTGTATATGTAGTGAATATCAGTGATGATAGTGTCACGGTCATCGATACTCTTTCAAATACGCCGATAGCAACAGTGAATGTAGGAAACAGTCCTGGGGATCTTGCGGTGACATCTGATGGAGGAAAAGTTTTTTTAACGCTGACGGCTGACGATAGTGTCGATGTGATCGATGCCTTGACCAATACGGTTTCTGCAACATTTGCTGTCCAGAATTTCCCGCAGGGGATTGCGATTCTTCCTCTTCCCCTTCCTCTTATCGAAGCGTTTGGAGAAGCACGGAGAAACACTTTCCTAACAGAAACCGATCGGGTGAATGTATTAAAATGGGCAGCACCTGTTGGGGTGGAGGTGGTGCGCTATCAGATTTATCGAGATCCGTTTTGGACAGATTTAGCCGGGACGGTTCCTGGGAGTCAGTATCGTTTTGAGGACCATAACCGGAAAAAGAAAGAAAGAGCAACATACTTTATTGTGGCTGAAGGAGAAATCGGCCTGGTGGGGATTGGGTCAGTAACGATGACCTCTTCTAAGTAGAGATCAATCTTCTTGATATCTTTCTGTAGCCTCTTCGTAGAGATCTCCTCCGTAAATATCATTCACGACAATGACTGGGAAATCTTCAAGAGTGA
>JAGROF010000087.1 GCA_020440405.1 Chlamydiia bacterium | reverse complement strand
CCCGATTTGAGAGTGTTTCACTGAAAAACAGGATAATTGTTACCAGACTTAATAGGGAAAAACCAGTAGTAATCCAAAAAGGGATCGCAGGGCTTAAACTTTTGGAAAAAATGCCACCAACAAGCATTGAAACAATCCAGCTTACTCCTCCAAGTGTTGCAATAATTCCATAGGCATTAGAACGAGATTTTTCGTCGTGAGAGAGATCTGAAAGAGAAGCCATACAAATGGTTCGATTGCTTGAGAATATCCCTGTAATAAATCTGCTGAATAAAAGAAGGGGGAAATGGTGAGAAAGAATGGCTATTCCTGATAGAAAATACCCAAGTGTAGCACCAATGTTTAACAGGATAAAGGTTCTTTTTCTTCCAAAATGGTCAGCAAAATCACCAAAAAGAGGGGCGCAAATCAATTGCATCAGAGGGAAAATGGCAAAGAGAATGGCCAATGCAATATTCCGCATTTGCACACTCGTTTCAGGAGAAAACATACCGAATTCAGGGGTGAGCATCAAAGGCCCAAATACCCCAAAAACAATCGCATATCCAAAATAATCAAGGAAGTAAGCGAAATAAATGGCAAAGAGTGATTTCGTCCGATTTTGCATAAAAGGTGAGTCCTCACTTCTACCTCTTATCAACACATCATGTATATATTTCAAGTAATAATTACCCTTACCTAGGGAAGAATATAATAGGGTGTAATGAAGTATTAAAGGATCCGTGTACGGATCTTGGGGGAGAAGAAAAGCATGACAAGGACAGCGCTTAGGATGAGGAGAATGGCTGAAAGGGCGTTAACTACGGGGGAGATGCCAGATCGGAGCATAGAGAGGAGATAGAGAGAAAGGGTTTGGATTTTCGTCCCCGCACAGAAATAGGAAAGGATAAAGTCATCAAAGGAGAGGATGAAGATGAGAAGGCCAGTCGCGAGAAGTGTGGGGCGAAGGAGAGGAAGAGTGATCTTGTAAAAGGTTTGAAAGGGGGTGGCGCCTAATACTTCAGAGGCTTCTGTAAGGCGGCGATCGAGTTGAAGATAGCGGGTATAAAGGATCGGAATCACAAAACCCAGTCCTAAAACAGTATGAGCAACAATGAGTGTTGGCATCCCGAGTTCAATTTTAAAGAGGGTGAAATAGCTGAGCAGACTGATAGCAAGCATTGTTTCAGGGATGATGAGATTACCATAGAATAGAGGAAGGGCTTTTTGGATCCGCCCTCCTTGAGCCCGAAAGAAAATCAGGAAAATCCCTAGAAGGAGGCTCAAGCTGGTTGAGAGGATCGCTACGAAAAGGGAGTTGGTAAAAGAGCGCCAGAGCTCAGAAGAGTGAAAAAGCTCGTGGTACCATTTAAATGTAAACTCATCCCAGGGTGAGGGGAAGCTGCGGGAATTGAACGAAAATATGATTAAGATAAGAATCGGAAGGTACAAGAAGAGATAAGACAGAATGACCGCAAGAAGGCCACCACATTTTCCCCAAGCTTTACCTCTCATTTTAGCCCCTTTAGGAGCATTTTGCTCACTTTTTTAAAGGTGAGATAGATACACATTACAGCAATGACTAAGGCAAAGCAGCTGAGAACCATAAAGGCTGCCCCCAACCCACCTGTTTCATTTCCTAGCACATACTGGGACACCACATTGCCGACAAAAAATCTCCGATCTCCTCCCATTAGTTCAGGAATGATGAACTCTCCAAAAGAGGGAATAAACACTAAGAAAAAACCTGCACGCACTGCAGGGAGGGTCATAGGGAGCATCACTTTCCGGAAAGTTGTTCCCCAAGAGGCTCCCAGGTCATTTGACACTTCCAGGAAGCGACGGTCAAAGCGTTCTAGAGAAGAAAAAATCGGAAGGACCATAAAGGGAAGATAGCAATAAACCATCATCAAGATGATGGCAAATAGGGAGTTCAGAAAGTGGATTGGTTCATGAATGAGCCCGATTTTCAATAGAAGGGTATTTAAAAATCCTTCCCGTTCCAAGACAAAAAACCAGGCATAGACGTGAAGAAGAAAGTTTGTCCAAAAAGGAACAATCAGAAAGAAGAGCATCGGGGTTTTAAAGCGTCCGGCTTTAAAGGCAATAAAGTGGGCTAGGGGATAGGCAAGAATAAGACAAATCAAAGCAGTCGAAACTGCAAGAAAAATCGAGCTAAAAATGACGGTAAGGTGGGTGGCTGAAAACAATGGAGTAAAGTGCTCAAGTGTGAGGCCTTGGATGCCTCCCGACTCAGAGAAAATAAATAGGCTGCTGACCATCATCAGAAGGAGAGGGAGGTAGAAGAAGATAATTTGCCAAATCAAAGCGGGAGATCCGATGGCAAACACACTTTCCTTAGACGTTCGGTTGAGAATCCGGTGAAACAGGGCGTACATCTTTAGCTCTCCAGTAGCAAAGCGTTTTCTTTTTGCCAATAGAGATAGACTTTGTCGTCGTAGTCGATATCTTCTTGGGGGAAGTGTTCCTCATTCTGCTCGAAGACTTGAAGCTTAAACTGATTATTCACAATGACATTGTACTGTGTGGACCGTCCATGGTAGACGATTTGAGAAACTTCTCCTCGAATCGTATTGGTAAAGTTTTCAACCGGCTTTTTCGAGATATAGATCTTTTCTGGACGAATGCTGAGGGCAGCAGTGCACCCCTCAAACATCCACCCCTTCTTTTGTGGGATGTAGACTTTAAAGCGTCCAAGGTGGGGGATCTCCATTTCAGGGTTGGTGTCGATCTGGTGAAGGGTTCCTGTAAGGATGTTGGTCGTCCCCACAAATTTTGCTACAAAGCTGGAAACAGGGAACTCGTAGATCTCCTTTGGGGTGCCAATTTGTTCAATGTCTCCCTCTTGGTTCATAATGGCCATGTGATCAGCTACCGTGAGAGCCTCGAACTGATCATGGGTGACATAGACGAAAGTTGTTTTGAGCTTGTCTTGGAGCTCAATCAACTCGATGAGCATCATTTCTCGGAGCTTAAAGTCAAGTGCGGCTAAAGGCTCATCAAGAAGAAGGACTTCAGGCTCGTTGATGATAGCACGGGCAAGGGCCACACGCTGCTGTTGCCCTCCAGACAGTTGTGAAGGAAATTTAAAAATATGATTTTCGAGGTGAAAAGCCTTGAGGATCTTGATCACCCGTTGCTCGATTTCGTCCTTAGGGATTTTTCGAATCACGAGGCTATAGGCAACATTGTTGAAGACATTGAGATGAGGGAAAAGGGCGTAATTTTGAAAAACAATGTTGACTCTCCGCTTATTGACGGGAATGTTCGTGATATCGGCATTTCCGAGGTAAATGATCCCAGAGTCGGGCCTTTCAAAGCCCGCAATGAGCCTCAAAAGGGTGGTTTTCCCACACCCACTAGGGCCCAACAAGGCAAAGAATTCCCCCGAGGGAATGGTTAAATTAATTTTATTAAGGATCACCCCTTCTTCTTGGGATTTGCTTAAATCTTTTAATCGTATACTTCTCACGGTAAAGTCACACCCTCGTGGCTGATCTAATGCCCAATATTTTACTTCTTGGGCGATTATTTTGGTATTACATCCTTTGGGTATTGTTTTTTTTGTTTAAATTTTGAAGAATAGGTCCCTATGGAACGTAAAAAATTAGTGATTATTGGATCGGGACCTGCAGGATTTACCGCCGCTATCTATGCAGCTCGTGCTAACTTGTCTCCTTTGGTGTATGAAGGATTTTTTAGTGGCCCCTCAGGGGGACAGCTTATGACGACCACAGAGGTGGAAAATTTTCCTGGGTTCCCCGATGGGATTACAGGGCCTGTCCTGATGGATGCGATGAAGCAGCAGTCTCTCCGGTTTGGAACACAAATTTTAACTGAGGATGTTGATGAGGTGGACTTGAGAGAGCGCCCTTTTAAGGTAAAAGGGGGAAAGACCACTGTGTTGGCGGATTCCCTGATCATTGCAACGGGAGCCACTGCAAAGCGCCTCGATGTTCCGGGGACTTTGGATGGTGAGTTTTGGCAGAAGGGAGTAACTGCCTGCGCTGTATGTGATGGAGCAATGCCCATCTTTCGAGATCAGGAACTTTATGTGATTGGAGGGGGAGATACAGCGGTTGAAGAAGCGACGTTTTTGACGAAGTATGGGAGTAAAGTCTATATCGTCCATCGAAGAGATGAATTACGCGCTTCCAAGATTATGGCGCAACATGCAATGGATAATCCTAAGATCGATATTGTTTGGAACCATGTTTTAACAAAAGTGGAGGGGAGCGACGTTGTAGGAAGCGTGACCCTTCAGAATGTGGAGACGAAAGAAGAGGTTAAGCGTCATGCTGGTGGGGTCTTTTTTGCCATTGGTCACACACCCAATACAGCATTTTTAAAAGGTCAACTCAAAACAGACGATCAAGGATACTTGCTTGTGGGCTCCCGTTCGACAGCGACAAATGTCGAAGGGGTTTTTGCAGCAGGGGATGTTCAAGACAAAATCTATCGACAAGCGGTTTCTGCAGCAGGATCGGGGTGTATGGCAGCTCTTGATGCGGAGCGGTGGCTGACGGCAAATGGGCTCTCATGAAGTATTTTCTTCTATTTTTCCCCCTTTCGCTCTTTGCTTTCATTGTGGATCCTTGGCTGACGCCAATTGCAGAGTTTGAGTTTCGTCCGGCCTATTCCTATCGGTATTATCCTTCAGTAGATCGGGGGTTTAACCCCTCAAGGTACCATTCTCATGACCACCGCATTGATTTAAATTTGGGAGTCAACTTTTGGCCGAGGTGGGACTTTCAAGTTCAAAGTGATTTTTCCCATACGCGGAAGCTGAATTGGGGAGGACAGCGAGTGGGAATGCAGCTCCGCTACCTTGTTTTGGATGATGTAGCAGGAGATCCGGTCAGCTTGACCGTTGGGGGAAAAATCTTTTACGTTCCAACGCGGAATATGCGTGATGTGAGCTCACCCTACCACTCTCAAGGGAATCTGGAGTTAGGGTTGGCGATCGGAAAAGAAATCGATCAAACCTATCATTGGCTCTTCCGGTTTTGGGGGTTTCTAGGAGCAGGGATTGCTAATCGAGGTTACCCCTGGCTCCGCCCCATTCTAGCGATTGAAGCAAAATTCCACTTGTGTCATCAGATCAAACTGTTTTCAGAAGGGTATTTTGGGTTTGGAGACCGCTCGCGCGTCAATATCGATGACTTTAATGGATATGCAAAAATTGCACACCGCTCGATCGATGTGGGACTCAATTATACCTATCACTTCCGCATTTGGGGGGCACTTGGTCTTCAATATGCGTATCGGGTTTATGCACACGCTTTTCCCCGCCACGCCAGCACTTTTACAGCTGAATACCGGTTTCCCTTCTCATTATTTTAAAAGCTTCGAATTGCTGTTTGGGTATATTTTGAATCCATGATTGAAACCTTTGGATTTGAGAAAAGGTCTTATTTCCAAGGATCTCGCAGCCTCTTTTTAGTAGCATAAAAGAACCAATCCCCAGTGCAGCAATGGCCACTCCCGATACGACATCGGCTGAGGAGTGGTAGTTTGCCGCTGTATCAAGTCCCCAGATGCCTTCAGCGGCGCTTACAAAATAGACCAGTCCCTGATGAGAATAAGAACCGAGTTGGGCAGTATGGGCTGCTAAAAGGAGTTGATACCGTAAAAAGGCATTGATGCAGATTGTAATGGCATGGCCGGAGGGGTCTAATCGATTGCTTTTACAACGTTTTGTAAAGTATAATTTTGAACTTAAAACTGTAGTGGCCATTATAACGGTCAAGGTGCAGAGATTGAAAAAGGATTGTCCAAGGAGCTTAGCTCCGATACATCCTTGTTGGATGATAAGCTGCTTTGTGAGCTGGGAGCGCTTCTTATAGAATGTAATTCCCAAATTCTCAAGGACCGCTAAAGCAATAGGAATCATTTCGACAATAATGAGAATTTCCACAAACCCCTTAAAGTTTGTTGGACGCATCCGAGTCTCTTCACAAGTCCTTGAAACGGTTTCTAGAGGTCCTAGACTCAGGGTCTTTTCTCTGGTGGTCCAAATCGACCGGTTGATCGCTGCATTGGCAATGGTGCCTACTCCGAGCCCTGTAAGGGGTCCTATAAAAGCTGTCATTTTCCCTCTTCTCTCTTTTATTTGCTGAAATAATAATAATTTTCATTTAATA
>JAGROF010000086.1 GCA_020440405.1 Chlamydiia bacterium | reverse complement strand
TCGCACGCCAACTCCGGATTCGTAATGTTGGTGGTCTTGTCATTTGCGACTTTATCGATATGCGCTACCGCCGCAATCAAAGACGCGTTCTCGATACGCTTAAAGAAGCGATGAAAGAGGACTCCGCAAAATGCACGATTTTAGGGATGAGTGAGTTTGGGTTAGTAGAGATGACCCGCCAAAGAACACGGGAGTCTCTGATTCAAACCCTCTTCACACACTGCCCTTATTGCAGCGGCAAAGGGATCATTAAAAACTTTGAAAGTACATCGATTGAGATTGAAAGGGCTTTAACAAAGCTCATGGCACTCAATAACGAGATCAACATCGAACTCGTCACCCATCCCCAAATGCATGATTACCTTTCGAAGAGAGATAAAGAAAATTATGAACGTATAGCCAAAAAACTCAAAGGGGAGATTGCATTTAAATCCAACGATGAACTGCATTTGAATGGATTTGAGTTTTACTCATTAGCCGATGGACAAAAAATCGAATGGTAGCACCCAAGCCCTCCTGGCTAAAATCGATCGATGCGTAGCCAGCCAAGAGATCCCTGAAAAGTATGCAGAGATCCTCAAGGGGTTTCTGGGAAGTTATCAAGAGGTCACACGAGAGCATGGTGAAGATCCTGAAAGCTTTACCGATGTTTTTGAGCTCTTTATTGACTTGATGAAAGAGCAAATCAAATCCCCTTTCCAGTTCCCTCCATACCATGAAAAAGTTCGTTCCCCGATAGACTACTACAAGTTTGGCCTCGATTTTCTTCGCCCTTTAGTCGACCTCCCTCAATCAACTGTCTCAGGACTTCTGAATCTCGATCAAATGGAAGCTTATCTTGAAAAGAAAGAAAATGTGATCCTCCTTGCCAATCATCAAATCGAGGCAGATCCTCAAGCCATTAGTATTCTCATTGAAAAAACCCATCCGAAATTTGGAGAAGAACTCATTTTTGTTGCGGGAACACGTGTCACAACAGATCCACTGGCGATCCCCTTTAGCATGGGAAGAAATCTCTTATGTATCCATTCCAAGAAGTATATCGATAATCCCCCTTAAGAAAAGCATGAAAAGCAAATGCATAACAAGCGCACAATGGAACGGATGGTAGATTTATTAAGCGAGGGAGGTCACGCAATTTATGTCGCTCCAAGTGGGGGCAGGGACCGGGCCAACGCGCAAGGGGTGATTGAAGTTGCTCCTTTTGATCCCCAAAGCGTTGAGATGTTTTACCTCATGGCAAAAAAAGCCAAACGCCCCACCCACTTTTTTACCCTTTCTCTTTCCACTTACCATCTCCTTCCCCCTCCAGAAACGACAGAAGTAGAGCTGGGGGAATCTCGAATCACACGTGGAGGAGCTATCCATATCCATTTCGGAGATGAGGTCGATATGGAGCACTTTCCTGGAGCGGAAAACGTAGCAGATAAAAAAGAAATGAGGCGCATTCGTACAGAGTACCTCTGGGAATGCGTGAAAAATGAATATGAAAAATTCCCCAAATAGGGAGGCATTATGAAGCGATTACTGACACTACTATTGATCACGGTTTGGGGTGTTGCAGAAAATACTCAAGGGTACGTTGACGTTCCTGACCAATGCTCTTTGGAAATCCTGACTCCCTCCCTTGCTGAGCGCAAGACTGCAAAGATCCGTCTCAATAATGGCCTGGAAGCTTATCTCATCTCTGATCCCAAAGCGGACCAATCCGCTGCCGCCCTTTCCATGGAAGTCGGAGCTTGGAATGACAACCCAAACTACCCAGGAATCGCACACTTTTTAGAGCATCTGTTATTCCTAGGATCTGAGGCTTATCCCGAAGAAAATGCTTATGACAAACAAGTTTGGGATAATGGGGGTTCTATCAATGCTTATACCTTCACAGATCGCACTGTCTATATCTTTTCCGTGAATAATGAGGCGTTCCCCACAACCTTGGACATGTTCAGCCACATGTTTATCGATCCCCTCTTTGCCCCCTCGGGAATCGGACGCGAGCTTCATGCTGTGGATCAAGAACATGATAAAAACATTGAACAGGATGGGAATCGGACGTGGATGGTCTTAAAAGAAACAGGAAATCCAGCCCACCCCAATGCCCTATTTAGCACAGGAAATTCGGAAACCCTTGGAGGCATTCCTCAAGAAGAAGTCAAGCGGTGGCACCAAGAAAATTATAGCGCCAATCGCGCCCACCTTGTCCTCTACTCTACACTCCCTATGGAAGAGCTCAAAAGAATGGCGGTCCGTCATTTCTCAGCAATTCCGAATCACAATCACGCAGCAAATCTTCCTCAAGAAAAGCTTTTTTCAGACAAACAAGAGGGACACATTATTGCGATCAAACCGATTAAAGATCTGCGTA
>JAGROF010000085.1 GCA_020440405.1 Chlamydiia bacterium | reverse complement strand
AACGCGGGCAAATGATTTATGGCATTGGCAGATTTGCCTGAATGCCCCTGAGCTTTCACAGGCTTATGAAGCCATGCACTCTCTTCAGGCTCTTTTGAGTCGGGTTATCTCGGTGAGAAATTCCCATCTTACTTACTCTCAGTCATTTTTGGTAGCCGACCCAAGTGGGCATCAACTTTTGATATCTAATTAAGTTTCTTAAAACAAGCGACTTAAAATCACCCTCAAGACTTGAAAAAATATTAAGAATGTGTTAAAATAATTTTTGGAGACCTATGGAACTTTAAAAATGGTAAGCAAAGCAGTTGAACAGATCTTAGAGCTCGGAGAAGGAACACGGCTGGCAAGCCAGGATCCTCTGGTGCGCGAATGGAATATTGATGTTTTGGATCGGGTTGTCCAAAATGTGGTGGCAAACTTTCCTCAAAAACCATCTGAGGAAGACCTTGAGATTTACGGCCAGTTAAGAGAAAAAATGGAGCAATTCTCGGAGCAGTTTGGCGATGCGCGGTTTACAGCGCATGTCTTAAAACTACGAGAAAAAATTGCTACGTTTCAAAAGGGAAAGATTTATTCGATTCAAAGCATTCTCCGCCACCCTCTAACGGAAAAAATTGTAGGATTTCAACGATTCCATGAGGAAGAATCACCGTCTTGGTTTCGCCTCAAGCTCATGGGATACATTCGCAATGAATTGATTCCTGTGATCCTGAATGTGAAAACCAATGGGGAACATGAGTGGTTACATCCGATTCTTGAAGGGCTTGTGTCGATCGGACAGGCTCTTGAACCGTATGATCTAGATAGTGCTTATGATGATGAAATGCGTGCTGCTGTAAAACAGTTTTTGTTTAAAGGCGTTGTGACGCATCCCATTTATCAAAACCTGCTTGCTTATCAAGAAAAGGGGGTGGATCGCTCGAATAAGGATCTTTGCGTTGAGGCAGCAGAAGGAATCAATGCCTTTATTACGCAATACCTGGTTCCCTTTTTAAAAGATCCCGATGTGGAACCCAGTCATAGAGAGATTGAAACGATTACGTACCATCTTGTGATCTTAAATGAAGAATTTTCCCTTCATCAGAAAAATCTCTTCCGTTCATCAATCAAAGTCTTGAAAAGTTTTCTATAAAAAAGCAAGACTCCGAAGAGTCTTGCCTGTTTCTACAGCAAAGGGGGGAGAAATCCCTTAGAAGTCGAAGCGGACTCCAGCGTTGAGACCACTATAGGTAAGGTCTCCACGTGGGTGGAAGTCCGTTGTAAGGAAATAGGTCTCGAGTTGGTTCCACCAGTATTGGTTTTCCCAACCGATATTAAACCCAAGGTAGTACTCGTTAGAGAAGCAGTAACCCCATTCAAGTCCAATCGACATTTCTAGTACTGCTCGTAAGCGAGAGTAGTCGTTATGTTTGAGCGGATAATTGTTGACTCCAGTCGTGTTGAAAGGAGGCGTAGGGTCTCGATCTAGAGTGAATTTTGTCTCTGCATCATATTCCCCATAGATGAGAGCTCCTGCAACTTTTCCGTATAGGCTGATCCCCCAGCCAATATGGAGGTAAGAGTCAAATCCCATACGAGGTCCCACAGCCCAATAATCAGAATGGGTGCGCATGCTTCCCAAGCTGATGTTATTGCCTGCGACGCTGTCAATGGCTCCTCGATAGGCCACATTATAGTGCATGTCGAGCCACGCAGCTTTTAATCCAAAGTGTGGGCGCATCGAAAACTGCTTGCTGAAGAAGTAATCGTATCCAAACTCTAGGTCTAGAGCATTGAGACGCATTTGCCAGTCTGCTTTTGCAGTTGTGGATGCAATAAAATTGAAGGTGGTTCCAGAAGCTGTTTGGAACCGAGTTGCAACTTGACTCAAAGGTCGGGCATCAGACCCTCTGCTATCAGACACACTTGTGTAATGGTAGGTCCAAGCTAAAAGGACATCCCAGTTCGAGCGGCCAAAGTCGTAGCCGATTCCGACGCGAACACCAGGATCGTACTCAAAGTCAGGCTCATGGAACTCTGCTTTGCTAGAAACAAGAATGTTGTCTCCATTGGACTGGAGCACATACTCCAACATATCCATATTGGCGCGCCAGTAAAGGAATTCTGCTTGGATCGTAAATCCGGAGTCTAAACATCCATGGGCAGAATGATCCATCACATCTTGCCCGGACATGTTTTGCTGAGACATATTTTGTTGTCCCATTTGAGTTCTCGATTGACCGTTGTCATATTGAGAGTATGCTGTCAAGTTTTCAAAAAGTTTTGAGTGTTCTTGTAAGGCTGTTTCAATATGAGCAATCCGTGACTCAGTAATTTCGTTGCCTTCTTCACAAAAAGAAAAAGGCATATAAGCCAAACAAATGGCAGCGAATCCTAGTAGAGGTTTCATAGGGCATCTCCTTGTAATCAAAGTCTATTCACCACCGTATTCGATTTGTCATATTTTTTTCAATAAAAGTTTTATAGATTGCAAATATTGGTTTATTGCCTTAGTTGTAAGGTATGAACCTATCCAGTATTAAAGAT
>JAGROF010000084.1 GCA_020440405.1 Chlamydiia bacterium | reverse complement strand
TGGCATCTTTATGAAAAGAAAAAATCTGCTCAAAAATCGAAGAAATTAAATCAATCCTTTAATACTGGATAGGCTCATGTACCGCAAATCTGCCACTCAACTTCATGATGCTTTTATAAAGGGAGAGCTTACTGCTTCTGAGATTACCGCTTACTTTTTGCAGCGGATTCAAACCCTTGACTCTGACCTTCAGTCCTTTTTGAATGTTTTTGCAGACCGGGCCATGGCAAAAGCTGAAGCTCTAGATGCCAAGCGTGCAAGTGGCGCTCCTGTAGGAAAGCTTGCAGGCATCCCTATTGCAATCAAGGATAACATTCAGATTCAAGGAGAAACCACAACCTGCGCTTCAAAGTTTCTCTCAAATTATGTGGCCCCCTTTGATGCAACAGCCATTCACTTAATTGAAGAGCAAGATGGCATCCTCATTGGAAAGACAAACTTAGATGAGTTTGCAATGGGATCTTCGACAGAAAATTCGGCATACCAAATGACGCGCAACCCCTGGAATCTCTCTTGCGCTCCAGGAGGATCTTCGGGAGGATCCGCAGCAGCTGTTGGAGGAAGACTTGCGCCAATTGCTTTGGGAAGTGATACGGGAGGATCAATCCGCCAACCTGCGGCGTTTACAGGGACAGTTGGATTCAAGCCGACCTATGGACGGGTCTCTCGGTATGGGCTGGTTGCCTTTGGGTCTTCCCTGGACCAAATTGGTCCTTTCACCAATTCGGTTAAAGATACAGCCCTCATTATGGAAACACTTGGGCGTCCTTGCCCGTTTGATGCGACAAATGTCAAAGAAACTCCTGAAAACTATCTTGATCACTTAGACACATCCATTCAAGGAAAGACTCTTGGTGTCCCTTGGGGATTTTTAGAGCAGCTTTCGGAAAGTGCTCGTGTTGCTTTTGATGAAGCCCTTGAGGTATTTAAAGGACTTGGCGTAAACATTGTTGAGATCAACCTCAACAAGCTGAAGTACTCCATCCCGATCTATTACATTCTCTCGACAGCAGAGGCCTCTACAAATCTGGCCCGTTTTGATGGCGTTCGTTATGGAAAGCGGTCTGAAAAAGCCAAAACCTTAGATGACATTTATGATCTTTCTCGTGAGGAAGGGTTTGGTCCTGAAGTCAAACAGCGAATTCTCTTGGGGACCTTCGTCCTTTCTTCTGGATACCAAGATGCCTATTATAAAAAAGCACAAAAGATTCGCACGCTTTTGATCCGAGATTTTAAAAGTGCTTTTGAGAAGTGTGATCTTGTTGCAATGCCTGTCACCCCCTCTCCAGCCTTTGAAATCAATGGCATTCGAGATCCCCTAGAAATGTACTTGCAAGACCTCTATACGGTCGGAGCCAACTTAGCGGGCCTTCCGGCAATCAGCGTTCCGTCTGGCAAGACTAGTGGGGGGCTTCCCCTTGGCGTGCAGCTTTTAGGGCCACAGCTTGCCGATGGCAAGGTGCTCCATTTTGCCTATCAGTTTGAAAAATCCCTGAACCTAACAGGGTTCATCCCTCCCCTCTTTGATAAGGAGTCAATCGTATGAGTCACATTTCTTATGAAGACTGGGAACCTGTCATTGGCCTTGAGATTCATGCGCAGCTTAAAACCCGCTCAAAGATTTTTGCGCGCTCTCCCAATCGCTTTGGAGACGAACCCAACACCAATATTGAGGTTGTCGACACAGGACAGCCGGGAGCCCTCCCTGTTCTCAACCAACAAGCCATTGAAATTGCCGTCCGCTTTGGGTGCGCTATCAATGCCACAATTGCAGAGTTTAGCAAGTTCGACCGTAAGTCCTACTTCTATCCCGATTCCCCTCGCAACTTTCAAATCACCCAGTTTGATTTACCCATTATCATTGGGGGGGAAGTTCAAGCCGATGTTGATGGAAAATCCAAAATATTCCAAATTCACCACGCTCACTTAGAAGACGACGCTGGGATGCTCAAACACTTTTCAGACTTTGCTGGGGTCGATTACAACCGAGCTGGAGTTCCCCTTTTAGAAATCGTTTCTGAGCCCTGCATGTTTTCTCCCAAAGATGCCACGGCTTATGCTACGACGCTTAAAGCGATCATGGAATACCTTGATGTCTCTGACTGTAACATGGAAGAGGGATCGATGCGGATCGATACAAACGTTTCTGTTCGTCCCAAGGGAGACAAAACTCTAAGAAACAAAGTTGAGATCAAAAACCTCAACTCCTTTAACTATATGGAAATCGGGATTGAGGCCGAGATCCGCCGCCAGGTTCGCGCGTATACAGAGCGCCCCCATGAAGATCCCAACCTTGCGGTCCCAAGCAGCACCGTGCGTCTCGACCTTGATAAAAAGGAAACCGTCCTCATGCGCTCCAAAGAGGAGGCTAAGGACTATCGCTACTTCCCAGAACCCGATCTTCCCCCTATTATCCTCACCCAAGACTATATTGAAAAGATTCGACGCGACCTTCCTGAGCTCCCCCATCAGCGCTTTGAGCGATACACAAAACAACTCAAACTTTCCGAGTACAATGCCTCGATCCTTGTAAACGATAAACAGCTGTCTGATTATTATGAAGAAGCCTTAAAAGGATGCAATAATGCCAGTGCCCTCTGCAATTGGGTCACTGTCGAATTTGTCGGGCGCTTCAAAGATAGCGGAACCTCTCTCCCTCACTCAGGGATTCTCCCTGAGCACATCGCCAAACTCCTCTCCTTTATCGAATCGAAAAAAATTACCGGGCGCATTGCCAAAGAAGTGGCTGATATCATGGCCCAAACCCCAGGGCGCGATCCTGAGATTATCATCAAGGAAAACCCCAATTTCCAAGCCGTTCACGACACCTCTGCGATTAAGCCTTTTGTCGATGAAGTCCTTTCTGCCAATCCTCAATCGATTGAAGACTACAAAAACGGCAAGGATAAAGCCTTCAACTTCCTCGTCGGCCAAGTCATGAAGCTCTCTAAAGGAAAAGCCTCCCCCGATGTCGTCAAGGAGCTCATCCTTAAGAAGATTTCCTAGAGAGTGTCTTGCGCGAGACACCCTCTAGAAAAACAGTTTTTTTATCTCTTGATTCCCCAGAGTCGCATAGAAAGTCTTTGTGTATACCGGGCTAAAGTAATTCACTCTAGAGACCTCTAACTCAATCGTGCACTTTGAAATATCATTAGGATTAAATCGCCCAAACCTTAGCTCTTTAAAAGCGCGGTTCACAAGCAGCTCGGCCTTTGAATAACTATATTGATTACTGTCTCCTAGCTTATCTTTAGCAACCTGGAGTCCAATCGCCGCTACAATCAATCCGGCAAAAATGTTAATACTACCGGCCACAACTCATGCTGCTGTTATAGGAATAACATTATATATTGCCCATGTTCCCCAAGACGTTTGATCCAGTTTTCCTGAAACGATCTCTTGCATCTGATCATTCCGAACTGTCATAAAAATACGAACAGCTTTCAGTTCTATATAATTTGATGCTTGAAAGTCTGGATCTTTCTCTATTCCCTGAAGCATTTCGGAAAAGGCTTCACATACAACCCCACCTGCTTCACTCACTTCTGCCATGACTACTAATTCTCCTATAGAATATTACAATGGAACTTTTTTGCAATTTTTTTAAACATCTTAATTTCAGTTTCTTAAAAAGAAAATATCCAGTTTATTCTTTAATGATTTCTTGGCTTGGCATTAATGAAGATTTTATCTATGATGGTGACAAATAACTTTTGAGGGGTGGAAAATGTCAGAAATCAATGAAATCATTGCAGTCGATTCTCCCACTGCTGCGCCGGCAGAGCGCGAAGAAGAAGCCAGCACATTATCTAAGGTCATTAATGGATTTGCAACGCCGTTTATTGCTGCGTATAACTTCCTGCTGCCTAAAAATCCTGTCACAGGGAAGCGAGAAATTTGGTATATCCCCAAACCTGTAGAGTCTCTTATGGGACGGGTCATGTACCCCATCATGAAGTCTACTCAAGGGGGAGAGATGGAGCATCTCTTTTCTGAAAAGTGTCGACAAGTCATGCAACGCTTAGCCACACACACAAAGCGGGAATTTAACTACGAGGTGGCAGTCCTCAATAGTAACGTGATCAATGCATGGTGTCTCCCTGGAGGAAAAGTCGCGGTATATAAGACGCTCCTAGAAAAGATCGACTACTACATCAACAATAAAGATGAGCTAGGACTTACAGGTTACACCCACCCGAAAACAGGTGAATTCATTAGTTATGCCAGTGTCACCAAGGAAGATGTCATTGCCGCTCTTTTGGGGCATGAGATGACACATGCCGATGCCCGTCATTCAGTTCGCAAGCTGGAATGGTCGTTCTTGGTTCAAGCTGCCGCCTTTGGACTGAATAAATATACCCAAGGAGTGATCGATCGTTGGGAACAAGACTTTAAAACAAGGCAAGCTCTTGCAGAGAACCCTCACGACCTAGATGATGAAAAAGATAAGCTTCAAGCCTGGAAAAATATCCATGCCATTGCTTTTAGCCGCCTCACACAGCTCGGGGTCCATCTCTACTTCCTAGCAGGAAGTCGTGGGCATGAACTCGAAGCCGACAAATATGGAACAGAACTGGCTATAAAAGCAGGGTATGATCCTGCAGGAGCCCTTTTCCTCCAAGAAATTTTAAAGCAAGAATCCCATGAAACACATTCGTTTTTACCAGAGTCTTTTCATCGCATCCAATCGATTTTTCAAACGCACCCTTCTTCGACCGAACGCCAACTTGCCCTTTTTCACGACATCAAAGTGTATAAGCAAGGCACATAGCTTTGCTTATAGCCAAATATTTTTGAACCACCGAGATCACAGAGGACACAAAGATGGTCTTTTTCTCTGTGATCTCTGTGTCCTCTGTGGTTCTTTAAAATCTTCTAAGAACTAAGTTTGATAAAAAAGCTCTTTTTAAATAAATAAAAAAGGAGGTCAAACTAGGTTATTGATGCTCCGTGCATTTGGTTTTTTTATACTCTTTATTGTTCTTTTAATGACGCAAGGCTGCGACATTAAAGGGGCCAATGATCCTTATGCTTATGCTCCCCGCTCCCCAGATTCACTTTGGCATCCTCCCAAAAAAGCCACAAAGCGCCTTCCCAATCTTGAGGACTTAGAAAAAGAAGGTGAAGACTACCATGCTTTTTCAAAAGAAGCTCCGATTACCCTTGCAGAAATCATTGACATTGCCCTTTCACGAAATCCCGACACCAAGCAAAGTTGGGCGGCTGCCCGCGTCAGTGCTGCAGAATATGGACAATCTCTCCAAAACTATTTTATCTTAGCTGAAGGGGATGGTAACTATACGCGCACCCGCTTTGCAACATTTCAAGGAAGGACAAGGGGGATTGTTTACGAGACGCAGTATGGAGGTGAGCTCGACCTCACCTACACGATCTTAGACTTTGGGCAAACGCGGGCAACGAGTGAAGCTGCCTTGCAATCGCTCTATAATGCAGACTGGTCTCACAATAGTCAAATCCAGCTGACGATTCAAATGGTGATGACAGACTATTACAATTACCTCTACCAGAAACAACTCCTCTTTGCTGCCGAGCAAGATGTGGTCAATGCAAAGGTATCTCTAGATGCTACGGAGGAAAAATTCCGGCAGGGGCTTGCTGACGTTTCGGATATTGTTCAAGCACGTACACAGTATCTCTCCAACAAGCTTGCGGTAGTGAATCAAAAACAAAGCCTCCACACCGCTTACACTCAGCTTGTAAATGATATGGGCCTCCCCTCTGATGGGATCATCTACTTCCAAGATTATCCAGAAGCCATTGTTCCTTTCCAGCTAGAGACATTGGATAAATTGATTGTGAAAGCCAATGAAAACCGCCCCGATCTTTTGGCTGCAGAAGCGGAGGTTAAGTCGAGCCTGGCGAGTTATAATGCTGCTCGTTTGGAAAAATTTCCTGTGGTGACAGGAGAGTTTGATATTGGGAGAAAGTATTACGGACATGGCCTCAATGACACCTATGATTTCACTGCCCAAATCAATCTCACTTTCCCCATCTTCCAAGGATTTTTCATCGAAAACACCATTAAAAAAGCAAAGGCAACAGTCGAAGAATCTGAGGCAACGCTCGATCAAGTCCGTCTCAGTATTATCCAAGAAGTTGCGAATTACCGCAGCGATGTGGGATACGCCGTGGAGTCGATTGATTACGCTACAGCCTACTTGGAATCCGCTGAGGAAGACTTTAAGGTCAACCTAAAAAAATACAGGGTGGGAACAGGGACGATTGTTGACTTGATCAACGCACAAACCGCTGTTTCAGATGCACGCGCTCAGCTGGCACAAGCTCAAAACAACTGGTATACCTCAGTTGCAAACCTCGCCTATGCCACAGGCATTCTCTTTCGCCCTCAAGGCAATGAGCACGCTCCCTATTTAGAATTGATTGAAGAAAAGGAAACGCAAGATGAAAAACCTCGTTTTTAGTGTAGCCCTCTTACTTGCCTGTGTGGGATGTTCTAAGAAACAGGCCCCTCAGGAACCCAAGCCGGTTCCTATTCAGGCTACTAAAGCGATCTCTAAAGATGTCCCTCATTATATCGAAACGGTGGGGCACATGGAAGCCTACAATATCGTCAATATCATGGCGCAAGTCGATGGATACCTCATGAAAACCTACTTTGCAGATGGCGCCGATGTCAAACAAGGAGATCTCTTGTATCTCATCGATCAACGCCCCTACTTAGCAGACCTCGAAAAAGCAGAAGGGGCTTTAGAAGAGAGCATTGCGAATCTGGGATATGCAGAACGGACTGCAGAACGAAACTCTCAACTCGTTAAAGATGAATATATTTCTCAAGACACCTTCGATAATCTTGTGACCAATGTGATGGTGGATGATGCCACAGTCAAGCAAAATCAAGCAGATGTAGAAACCGCCAAAATCAACTTGGGATACACCACTATTTATGCTCCCATGGATGCACGCGCAGGAGAAAGACTTGTCGATGATGGGAACCTGATCTTAGAAAGCCAAGAAACAACTCTAGTCACTCTCAATCAAATCACACCCATCTATTCTGTATTCTTTATCAATGAAAAAGATCTTCCTGCTGTTCAACGTTATAAAGCTAAATATCATGACTTGAAAGTCTATTCGACTGTCGATGACCCTCAATCCCCTACTTATGAGGGGGTCCTTACTTTCATTGACAATGGCATTGATATTTCTACGGGAATGATCAAGCTAAAAGCCACCTATCCCAATGAAGATAAAGTCCTTTGGCCTAACCAATACGTTAAAGTGAAACTTGTTCTAGACGTGATTGAAAATGCTGTTCTCGTTCCATTCGAAGCTGTACAAAGTAGTACAAAAGGAAAGTATGTCTTTGTGGTGAAAGGAAATCAAACCGTTGAAATGCGCACTATCACTGTTGGACAGATGCAAGAAGATAATACGATTGTGGTCACAAAAGGGCTAAAAGCTGGAGAGCGGGTTGTCACTGTGGGGCAAGTTAACCTTTATCCTGGAGCTAAAGTGACCATTAAGAAAACTGAGGATGAGACATGAGCCTATCGGAACCTTTTATCCGTCGTCCAGTCATGACAACTCTTGTCATGATCTCGATCTTATTCTTAGGGGTCCTTGCCTATCAAGCTCTTCCTGTTAGTGACCTCCCCGATGTCCAATACCCCACCATTGAAGTCACAACGAGCTACCCTGGAGCCGGCCCCCAAACAATGGCCGACACTGTCACCTCTCCTTTGGAGCGGCAATTTACAAGTATTGAGGGGATTCAAACCATTGCCTCCTCAAGTACCAACGGAAGCTCCACGATTGTCCTGCAGTTCAACCTAGACAAAGACATCGATTCTGCAGCAACCGATGTGCAATCTGCAATTAACCAAGCCCAACCCAACCTCCCTGCTGATCTCCCGAATTACCCGACCTATAAAAAGACAAACCCTTCCCAAACCCCTGTCCTTTTCTTCTCCATCTCTTCCGACCTCATGCCTCTTGGAGAACTTTATGATTATGCTTATGCACTTGTCGGACGTCGCCTAGGAATGGTCGATGGTGTCTCCGATGTTAACGTATATGGATCCCCGTTTGCTGTCCGTGTTCAGGTCGATCCCGATTACCTGTCTGCTCATCAGATTGGCATCGATGAAATCGCCAATACCATTGTGAACAGTAACCCTGAACTTCCAGTCGGAAACCTCTATGGACCTGACATAGAATACACCATCCAAGTCGATGGGCAAATGAAGAAGGCAGAAGGCTACAATGAACTCATTGTGCGCAATAACAATCAAGCTCTATTGAAAGTTAAAGATCTTGGACAAGCACTGAATTCCTTGCAAAACGACAAGTACTCCCTGAACTATATCACCAAAGAGGGGCAAACTCCTTGCGTTGTCATTGCGATCCTTAAAGAAGCCGGCGCAAATACCATCAAGGTGATCCAAGGGGTCAAAGATATGATGGACCAAATCAAATGGGAACTTCCCTCGTCTCTTGAGCTGGAATACCTTTTTGACCAATCGGTTTTTATCATGGAATCTGTTCATGATGTGGAGCTAACATTAATCGTTGCCTTTATCCTTGTGGTCCTTGTCGTCCTATTTTATCTCGGAAAACTTCTCGATACAATCATTCCCATTCTCGCTCTGCCAATGTCTGTTGTCGGAACCTTTGCCATGATGTTTATGTATGGGTTTAGTATCGACATCCTCTCCCTTTTAGCCCTAACCCTTTCGATTGGGTTTCTCGTTGATGACGCCATTGTTGTCCTAGAAAATATCCACCGCCATGTGGAAATGGGAAAAAGCACTTGGGAAGCCTCCTTAAATGGCTCCAAGCAAATCAGTTTTACCATTCTTTCGATGACGCTTTCCCTAGCTTGCGTCTTTATTCCGATGGTTTTTATGGCAGGAATCATGGGACGGATTTTTAGGGAGTTTGCAATTACCATTGTCACTGCCGTCATTATTTCTGGATTCATCTCCCTTTCCCTTACCCCCATGCTCTGTAGCCGCTTCGTTTCTTCCGCCTCTCATAAAGGAAAGAAAAATGTGATCGAAAAAATTTCCGATAAACTCAACACCTCTCTTCTTAACCTTTATAAAAAAGGATTAAACATTGTCTTTAAGCACCGCTTCATGACGGTCTTAGCAGGAGGGGTGTCTGTAATTGCCACCCTTTACCTCGGCATGTCTCTTCCTACTGACTTTATCCCAGGAGATGACCTAGGGTTCATCCAGGGATTTGCTGTTGCCTCTGATGCCACCTCTCCCTATAAAATGGTTGATTATACCAAAGAGCTCTCTGAAATTATCCGCAATGACCCCAATGTCCAAGACCATGTTGCTGTCGGAGCCATTCCTAATCCTAACCAATCTCTCATGTTTATTCGCCTTAAATCTTTTTCAGAGAGACCTAGCATGCGCGCTTGTGTCAGGGAACTCCTTCCTAAGCTAAGGGAAATTCCAGGAGTGCGTGTCTTCCTCCGTCCCCTTCCCCTTTTAAATTTAGATGTGGGAACAAGTATTAGCATGGGAAACTACCAATACACCCTCCAATCCGTCAACAGTAACTCCCTTTACGAAGAAGCAGAAAAAGTCCTAACAGCGATGAGGAAATCCTCAAGCTTTAAGCAAGTCACAAGTGACATGTACAATAATGCGCCTTATCTGGATGTCCATATCAATCGTGACCGCGCCTACGAACTTAATGTATCCGCTAACGCTATTGAGCAAACCTTTGAGTTTGCTTACTCCGGAGGACGAATCTCTCTTATCAATGGCCTTTCTGACCAATATGATGTCATTATTGAAACCATCCCAAGCGCCTATAAAGACCCCAGTGTCCTCGATAAACTTTACGTCTCCGCCTCTACTAAAACCGCCATCGAAGACCGCAACGCAAATAACAATGTGGGAACCCAGTTTGCTACCCAAGTCCCCCTATCTGCTGTCGCTACCTGGAAAGAAACCGTCGGTCCTCTAAGCGTTGCCCATATCAATACCCTCCCCTCCGTCACAATCTCCTATGACCTTGCTGATGGAGTTCCTTTAGGAACCGCCCTGGGTGATCTAGATGAAATTGCAGGAAACACTCTTTCCCAAGACGTCCATGCCCTCCAAATTGGGTCCTCTCAAATCTTCCAACAGTCATTCCAAAGCTTAGAATTCCTTTTTGTCATTACAATCTTCGCTATCTACGTAATCTTAGGGATTCTATACGAAAACTTTATCCATCCCCTTACTGTGATGTCAGCGATTCCTCCCGCAGGGCTCGGAGCCATCCTAACACTCATCCTCTTTGGGCTACCCCTCTCCCTCTATGCCTTTATTGGAATCATTATGCTCTTGGGAATTGTCTTGAAAAATGGAATCA
>JAGROF010000083.1 GCA_020440405.1 Chlamydiia bacterium | reverse complement strand
GCTCTTTCCATTCCTCTAGCCTCGATTCCCCTTGCTACAAGTTGGCAAACCCCGACGCTCTATGGCTGGGGATTTCTCATTGTCATCGGTGGGGTTGCCATCATCTATCAACTTTTTTTAGCACGAGCCTATCGCCATGCCAAAGCCGTCAAAGTGGGATCGCTCCTCTACTCAAGCGTTGCCTTCGCCTATCTCTTCGATTTCTTCTTAGGGCGTCAAGAAATTCCTTTAACTGCGATTATAGGAATGATTTTAATCATCTTCGGCTCTGTGCTCGCCCTTAGAGACCAGTCCTAAAATAAGGTCTCTATCTAGCAATTTCTCGTGTCTTTTTATTCATAAATTCTTTATGCTTCTTTCAAAAATCAGAGAGTTTAGATGAGTTGGAACATTTTGCGAGCTGGAGAATTTGTTTTTGCAAACTCCATAAATTTAGCATCTTATAACATGAGTCGGGTGTTTGGCGCCGGGATCCTCCTCCAAGCAGGAGCAGTCCACCTCCAACGCACGAACCCCCAAGTCGCTAAAGATACGCAAAAATACACCAATATCCTACTGATATTCAATGCCATTGGTGCATTTTGGACCTTTGGGAGCCTTGCAAAAGCACTGCAGGAAAAATATGACCTGACCCTGATGAGCCCCAAAATGCTTTCCTGCAATTGGACCACTCCAGATTGGTCTATGGGACGCATCTTTTCTTTTAATGCAAAGTTTTTGGTGGCTGGAACGGTTTCATTCATCGTCCTCCATTACCTGACAGACACTTTAAGCCAACTCCCTCATCCTAGAAGGGCACAACACGCCATGGCTCCACGTGGCAACGTGAGCCAATCTTATGAAGCTCCCTTTAATTACAGGCTCTCTCGCACACTTTACATGAGTCAACTGATTCTCAACCTTGCCCTTGTTCACTTTGGAACCAAGCGGATGGAATCTCTACTCAGTGTCGTTGGGCTGGCTGCCACCCTATTCTCCTCTGCTAAAATGGAGTGGTTAAGCCTCTCTGCAAGAAGCACTGGACAGGCGCAAGAAATGAACTATAAGGTCCTTCTTGTTCCAGAAACAAGTATCTGTTCTCATGGACATGTAGAAGCAAAAGAGGCTTTAATTACAAGAATGCGTCAAGCATTCCATGCTATTGTGTGCCACGCGGACGATAACGCTCATTATCTAGAGGTTCCCATCTATCGTGACGGAAGACGCGTTGGAACAGACTATAAGCTCTCTCTTCCTAGAAATCTGCTTCCTAAATGCTCTGGATGTGATGAACGGCCCGCCTCCGCTCAACTCAGCTGCGTTAAACGGATTCAATATACAGGGGCTCATAACACGCCCAAGTCAGATTTTGGCGCTTCCCTTTACCTAACGTATAGCATTATCCAGCTCAGCTTAGTGGTGGCGCAGCAGAAATATCCTCACCTAGCAGGAGTCATTTTTAAAGCCCAAAAAGTCATGATTGGATTAGACGTCATTGCCTTTATGGGGAAAGTGGTTGATTATCACGACATGTACCAGAGAGAATGGGGAACAGAGGCGATTCTAGGGGCCCTTGCGGCTTCTGCCCTAGCGGTTGGATATCTCATCTATCTCCACAAAACAGAAGGGACAGAAAGCTTAGTCGATCACTTGAAGGGAACCGTTCCAGAAAGCAACCTTTCCAACCTTACGATCACAAAAACACCTCCTGTTTCTTTCCGCGTGATGCAATGGATGCTCTTGAATAAAATCCTTCTAGACCTTGCTTTAGCGCCCAATACTGAGAACGAATCTCTCCACCTGGCCAGTGCTGTTGTTGGGATGATTGCCCTGTATCGCCTCTCTCAGCTGCAGTTTATCTCATTTGAGAGAAAGATGTCGCTCCCTCTTCAAGACCGCTCATTTAAACTTTTTGATCTTTCTCTAAGCGAATCCGCAGAGGCTGCTCGCTTGAACTTTGAAAGTACCCTGACAGACGCCAACCCTCGTTTTCGGTTTGTGGTCTCACAGCCTTTAAGTGATGAAGCGATGAAAAGCACCCTTCAGGGAATCTATGACTATTCCAATAAATTTTTTGATGACAGTTATTGGCAGTACTACTGGCTTGTGACCTACCGCCACGGCGTTGAAGTGGGGCGTCAACTCATCATGAATGCTCAAGTCGTTCCACGCTCTTTGATGATTGGAGAGATCGATTATGCCAAGCTTATCTGCTCATGGGGAGGAACAACTTATAAGAAATGGATGGGTAGTTCCGTCCTTAACTTGCAATATCAATAAAGGGAAACAATGAGAATCGGGGAATTCATTGCTTATAGTGCTTCTGGGTTAGCAAAAACCAATCTAGGAGGAGTCTTCTGCGCTGGAGCGATTGTTCAAGCTGGGCTGATCGAATACCGCAGACATAATCCTAACAGCTCTCATACGATCAACCGAATTCTTATTGCTTCTACAGTGATCAATGGACTGGGGGCTCTATGGGCCTTTGGGCGCCTTGCCAACACCTGGAAAGAAAAATATCAGATTTCTCTTTTTGACGAAGCCAAATTTACGGGGCAATGGCTAAGCCCCCAGTGGGACTACGGAAGAATCTTTAAAATCAATTTGAACATCTTAGCCACCCTTTTGACAGTGGGAGTGGCTTCCCTGGCGTTTGGAATTAGGAGCGATAAAGACGCTCCAATGATCGATCAAATTGCCAAAGCTTTGATGACATGCCAATTGATTGCAACGCTTCCTCACCTGCGCTCTCTCCAAGAAGTTGGCATCGCTGCTGGATTAGCAGGAGCACTCGTGAGTTCACAATTCACCCCCTTTACGCAACAGGAAATCTTCCGAGGAAACGTGCGCCGTGAACATGTGACTGTCACATACCATGGGATCGGTGCCCCTCAAAACCTTGCACTCCTTCAAGAAGCCCTTGGCGACGAAGAAAATTTCCAAAGTTGGAACCGGCAATACAACCTTCCCCTCAACCTCAAGCCTCTTAATGGCGCACTTTATGTTTCACGGGGAAAAGTCTGCTACACCGGCAATGATACAACACTGCAAATCTACCACTACTTTCTAGCTATACTTCCCCTCCTGCAGCTTGCAATGGCCTACCAGGCACGCTTTGGTAAAATGAATATCACTTCTTCCATGTTCGCAATCCTCCCTCTATCATTCGCTATCTTGTATATTCGTGTCCTTGGGGCAATGAACCGTATTGGCGATGACCCACAAAAAGCGATGGATGTGCTCCTTCCGCTCCTGATGCTTCCTGCAATCTTCTTCTATCACTATGCTGAAGGAAACTTTTCGCGTGAATTCCCTACCTTTTCATTCGAAAATGCTTTGGGAAATAAAATCACACTCACTCTTGAAAACTCTGCGATTGAGCGTGGGCTGATGCAATATTTCTTAGGCACTGAAATCCTCCTCCATTTAAAGGACGCCCTTTTTGAGGAAGATAAAGAGCCCTACCATTTTTCAATGGTTGCCCTCAAAGCGCTTGTGATCTACCAATTTACAAAAATGAGAACACTGTCGATCGTTCGAGAGTATCAATCCCCCCTTGTCGGACGCACCATTCAGGTTTACTGGGATTCAACATCTAAAGTAGGAGATCACCTCACCGAGATGATCCGAAACTCAGCACAAAAGATCACGCTTACTGAGTCCATTCAGCTTCCCGATGGATTGGAGTTGTTCCCAACAGAAGAAGCCTGGAAAACAGCAGCAGAGTCCCTTCTTGCCCAAGGAGAAGGTTTTTTAGATCAGAGTCACTGGAAGTACAACTTTTCTTATGCTCTTCGTGCCTTTGATGTCTTGTATCAAAAGTCTATCTCTACCATTGGAGACCTCGACCTCTCAAAATGGCAAAATCGCATGTCTGCTAGATTTTTGGATGAAAAGTCCAACCGCTTAACGATTCTCTTTTTAAATCAGCACTTATACCAATCCTAAAATAGAAGATCATAAATTGGATTGAAGATTTTTTTGAAAAAAGATCAAGATGAATTTGGGAGCTACTTTTTTAGGATTGGTATTACCCCTTCAAAACTAAAGAGGGGCAAAGGCGTGCTACTCTCTTTGCTAGAGCTGCCTTCTCGACAGCTTCTACAACGTGATCCACGTTTTTGTACGCGTCAGGCATTTCCTCTGCAATAGTCCTTTGTGAAGTTGCACGGACAAGCACCCCCTCTTTTGCCATATGTTGAATGAGATCTCTTCCCTGCCAAGACTTTAAAGATTGCACACGACTTCTCGCCCGCCCGGCCCCATGACAACAGCTTGAAAAGGTTAAGGGATTGCCCAGCCCTGC
Source organism: Chlamydiia bacterium (assembly GCA_020440405.1). GTDB lineage: Bacteria > Chlamydiota > Chlamydiia > Chlamydiales > Simkaniaceae > Neptunichlamydia. Next base: position 1,006 of record JAGROF010000083.1, on the reverse strand, counting down.
AAGAAGAAAACTTGCCCGTCCCATATCTCCAGGAACCAAAACAGGCTGCCCCGTCTTTTGAAAAAGAGGGGCGAGCTCTTGAGCTCCGGGACCATAGGAACGCGTCGCTCCTTTTCGATGGACACACACCCGTTTTTTTTCTCCTGCCACTTCATGAGTCTCGAACTTTGCAATGTTATGGCAGACATCATAAAGGAGGCGGACCTTTTCTTTAGGGATCCCACAAACCACTTGAAATGCCTGCCTCACCTCCTGAAGGATCTGTTGCCGATTGTTGAATGCAAAGTTGGCCGCTGCTGCCATCCCTGCAAAGTACTGCTGCCCTTCTGCACTTTTAAGAGGCGCTGCAACAAGTTGCTTATCGGGAAGTCCCTCGTGATACCCACGCCGAATAAAAAGATTCAGCGTATCTTGACAGACCTGATGACCAAATCCCCGAGAACCCGAATGAATGAGGACATACACCATCCCTTCCTGCACATTCCACGCCTCTGCAATCTCAGGAAGAAGAATCGATTCAATAGCTCCAATCTCTACAAAGTGATTTCCCGACCCAATTGTTCCTAGCTGCTTCCCCCCACGCTCCTTGGCATGAGACGACACACTCTCTAAAGAGCCTCCTTCAATCATGCCATGGCTTTCGCAGTGCTCCAAATCTTCTTGAAATCCGAGCCCCTGCTCGACAGACCATGCCGCCCCTTTCGACACAATACGCTGATAATCCACCGAACTAAGCGCTTTGCTCCCCCGCTGTCCGCGTCCCACACCTGAAGGCACAAGAGAATAAATCTTATTAATAAGCGCTTCTTTCAATTCAGGAGTGAGCTCTTTCATGGCCATGGGAACCAATGCAAGCCGCACTCCACAATTGATGTCATACCCAACACCCCCAGGGCTAATCACACCCTCAAGAGCATCCATTGCCGCCACTCCCCCAATGGGGAACCCATATCCCCAATGGATGTCAGGCATTGCCACGCTATGCCCCACAATTCCGGGAAGGTGT
>JAGROF010000082.1 GCA_020440405.1 Chlamydiia bacterium | reverse complement strand
TCCCATCCCATCGGATGGAGAACGTTATACCCCTGCTGCCTTTTATAGCGGGCAATAATGTCGGTTGCTGTATAGCCTGTGACGTGTCCTACATGCAGTCCTGCCCCTGAAGGGTAGGGAAACATATCTAAAACATAATATTTGGGTTTTTTGGGATCGACTTCGGTATTAAAGAGTCTTTTTTCTCTCCAATACTCCTGCCATTTCTTTTCGATGACGATGTGATTATACTTCATAGCTTTTGCGGTTTTTTTGGCAAAGATAGCAAACCTTCCAAAAAAAAGATAGAGGGAAGGCTTTCAGAGGCTTTCCTATTTATCAAAAAACCACAACATACTTATTTTAAACGACATAAAACCTCTTCTCTCTTATATTCTAATCCAATCCTGCTAGGAATTATATAACTAACTTATATTTAATTATTTATATAATTAAAAACAAAATTGCAAACAACTTAATTATAGTTGTTTATTTTTTTGTAAATTAATTATTAATATGATATAATTAATTTTATAAAGTTGGGAGAAATTATGGAATCAACTAATGCTTTTGATAGTTCAGGCTTGCAAACAGTTTTCGAGTCTGTCTGTGCTTTTCATGAAACAGATCAAGCAAGTGCTTTAAAAGCCATCTACCAAAGAGATCCGTCTTTATCGCACGCCATTCAAAGCACCTATGGTGACCTTGAGGCATCAAGAGCTTTTCTACAATCGAAAGACGTTCAGCAACTAAGAAGCTTTATCCAAGGACTGAGAGAAATTGAGAAAAAGTATGATCTCAGCGATGACTCCTCTTTAAATCCCGTGATCCACATGGTTGCAAGTGTGGGAAGAGAAAAAGAAGCTCAGGGAAAACAACCCACTCCCGCACGAGTAGAAACAGTCGCACCCCGAAAACTCCCCGCTATTCCAAAACCGTCAGTAAAACCTCCAGCAAAATCCCAACAATTCTATCAAAAGCTTCAAGCACTCGATATGGATAGTCCCCATTTTAAAGAAGAGGCTAAAGCTTTATTAAAAGAGCTAGAAACTCTAGATAAAAATGGTCTTATCAACAAAAAGCTCGCTGAAAAAATCTTGAAAATCCTAAGATTCCTTCTAATCGATCAGAGAATGTATCCATCAGGACTTGCTTCTAGGTGTTTTAAAAGACTTGAAAGGGAGTTTCCTGCGATTTCAATCACTCAAGAAGACATCAGAAATATTCAACGGAAAGCTCTTGGTTGGCTTAAGTTAGCTGTAAACAAGCAAGATGCCGATACCCATCTTCTTAAACATTGCAATACCATTGTCAGCAAAATCCATGAAGTTTTCGATAGAAAAATTGAAGCGCATTTAGGAAGGCCTGGCTTAGAGCGTTATAAAGCACTTGTAGCAAAAGCCGAAGAGTTCAAAACACAAACTCAAAATGTCATTACCGTTTTCTTATCCGTGGAGTCTCAGGAACTGAGTCAGGGAGGAAAAGAAGCATACCAGTCTATTAAAAAAACGTTAACTTATTTAGATCTCTCTGAAGAGAGCGGATATGTCTCAACTGTAACCTCAGAGCTCATCGATTCTTTTGATTATACATCTATTACTTCTGATCAGTTTGGAGAGAAATTGGAAAGCCATGTACAAGAACATTCTCAGTCAGTGAAAAGACAAGTGGAACTCAATGATTGGTTTTTAAGGAATCGTGCCCACGTCAAAAAGGCTTACAATCAGTCAATGGACCCCAGTCTGCATGGTCTCGCTGCATGTAGTATGATCGCTTTAAAAGTCGCGCATCAGCTTCACAATAACCGATCAACTCCAAGCGAAGCGGTTGACTTTAGTCTGACCCCCAAGATGTTTGCAAGCGTTCAAGCAGAATACAAAGCAGGCTCAAGCCTAGCCAGCAAACAGGTCATGGCCTCTTTTATGGATCATTTTGACCTTGAAGTCAAAGAGTCATTACCTATTATGACTCAAGAGCAAATGAAAGCCTTTTCTACAGTAACACCTCAAGAAGTGGCTAAGGCCTACCGAGAAGCCAATCTCAATCCCTTTGCTAAAATTTTTGAAAACCAGCAATTACCCATTCAAGGAAAGCAGAAAGCTTCCATCGAAGACTTAACAGGGATCTTGCCCTCTCTTAAAATCCCTGGGGTCATGCATATTGTTCTTTCAAATCTTGGGGAAAAGGACGGAAGCGGTATTGGACATGATATTGTGATCCAACTTGAACCTAAAACAGGTGTTTACCGCCTGATTGATTCCAATGTGGGTGTCGTTGAATTCAATAGCCATAAAGAATTCGTTAAGGAGGTCTCAACACTTCTCAACCTAATGTACCCTGGGTACACAGCATTTATGGCGTTTGTGTATAAATAACAACTAACTTCTCAAACAGTTGTCTGTTTAGGGGCTCTGTGGTATACTCGTTGTAAATTAAGCTATCATCCTAAGAAAGATGGATTTACAACTCTCTAACAGCCAAAAATCTTCAACGCCATATTTTGAGAAATATCCCTTAGACCTTTCCTCTGCAATTCAAAAAATTTCTACACATTTTCCTGACTTTCTTGCAGCCGCTGTCGATCGCGTGGGTAAAAAAATACAAGTCGCTATCGCTATAAACTGCCCCCAAGAGAAGGGAACCGTCGCTAAAAAAGCTCTCCAAGACAGAGATATCTTACCCCTGGGGCTCCCCGTCGAAAATGGGCTTGTTCCTTTATCAGCCCTTGAAAAGCTTGGCATCGTTCACTCACAGCTCCCCTATCCTGCTTGGTGGGATGGAAACACGCAAACGATTTACCTCTCCTATGATCATGGCTACGGTCAATCCGATATCTTTGACCACGAAGATTTGCAAACCGCTAGCCTTCTTTTTGAGCTCCATAATGCAGTGAAATCTTCGGAGATGCTTGCTTTGGCGGCTCTCGAAATCGATGATTACGTGCGTTCCTTTGAAGAACTTGAGTTTCAATCAACCCAAGAAACCGCCAAAGATATCGAAGCTCTTGTTGAAAAAGGAGCATTCAATCCCACCCTGAATGAATTTAAAGCAGTGTATCCCTCTTTTGAGCTTCATTATCTTTTTCAACAGGTTTCTGGGCACTCTAAAGAAATTGCGAGGCGTTATACTGAGGATAACCCTTTCGCTCTTTCAGATCCTTATGTAGGCAGCTGGAAGGTTCCTATTGACTGGACAAACAAAGCACACTGCCAAGGAGCTGAGATGCTAAAAAAGATCCTTAAAGGACATCTCGCAGCAATTTATCTTGGGGATGAACTTCCCCTAAAGCAAGCTTTAAAAACCTTGCATCAAGGCTATCAAAGCAAAGAAGACTGGGCTCTTATAGCCCATGAAAATCTTGAATATTTTCGAGAAAGGTATGATGCCTTTATTGACGAGTTTCCTTTTGAGAACTACGTTTCCTTAGCCTATGATCAATAGAGCTTCAACTCCTTTGGTTTTGAAACACGATGTGTATATAAATTAATTATTTTACTAACCTCTTGCAATAAATAATGTACTTTCATATTATTATGACTGAAAGACGTTTCAAATTGTAATTTTACAAAAAAACCAAGGAATTCAATGGTCGAGACGAATATCTTCAGAAAGAATAAAATTAATCTCGAAGATTATGACTATCAAAAGGATATTCAAAATCGCGTTCTGATGTCTCACTTCTCCCCAGAGGATATAGAGGTTTTAGAAGAAATTGTTTACAGCTCCCAAAGGATTCCAATCAGCCGCCTTGTCAGCCAGCTCGATAAAAGCTTGGATGACCTTT
>JAGROF010000081.1 GCA_020440405.1 Chlamydiia bacterium | reverse complement strand
TTAGGACCGGTTCGATTTAGGACTTTAAGGGTATGCGAGATTGTCCGCCCCGTTCTTCCTCATGTCTATGCAACGACTGCCTACTCTGAAATCGAGGCACACAAGCAGGCTCCCCTCTTGAAGAGCCAAAGTTATCAGGATAGACTGTCAACGCGCAAGCCCACCTCTGTTTCAGAAACATTTTTGGATACAGATCCGATTAGTGTTCCTATTAAACATGGTTTGACTGGGGTACAAAGCGAATTGGCAGCGGACCCCACTTTAAAAGGGACGGTCGATCGCGTGGTGGATGCAGAGAAAAGGACAATGGATACGCATACACCATTTTATCACTCAATGAGCACGATTGTCTATTTAATGGGGTATTCAGTGAATCGGTTTTTGAATACGATGAACGATTCCATGGATGCTGATCCGTTGCGAGAAAAGTTTGAGCAGATGCATTGGTTCCGGTTTCCTCAAACGAGCGATTCTAGTTATCCTACAACTATCTCAGACTTTCCTCGAGATAAAATGGTGCATCCTGATTATGATGATCACTCAAAGCCGGTCAAAGATTGGGTGTTGGCAGTCAACCCTTCTTTGTTTTGCAATGGCTGGACACTTGGAGAAGGGACTTGGGATCTTTTTATTACCAATAAGAGTATCTACCCTCCTTCTGGAGAGACTTTTTTTAATATGATGTGCGATCATTTTGGACTCCTTCCAGATCAAAAAATGCGTCAGGAGTTTGCCATACGGTTTGAGCTTTTGATTGCACGTACGCAAATCGAAAGTAAACGTTGGCTAAGAAAGCAGCGCACCGATGACCAAAGAGAGATTGAATTTGAGTCTCGAGGAAATAGAGATTTAGGAGCTCTTTTTCAAATCCTTGTTCCTGCAACAATCAGCAATGAGATAGCTTATCCTTGTGAGCCTTATGGAGTTCCTGGAAAATTTTCTGGAAAAAAAATGTCAGATGTTTCTGTTGTGCTTTTAAAACAGCCCCATGAGAGCTACACTACTCAGGCACGAATGATGCTAGCAAGTGTCATTCAGCCAGATAACGAGGTCATTTTAAATGTTTTTGGAGCGCCTGAGTTTTTGAAGAGTGAAGAAGGAAAGCAAAAGGTCAGAGAGTTTGATGCATTTTTCTTGGAGGTGTTAGCAGCGTCATTTCCCAAAATGCAGTCTACTTAGATAGTGTCTTGCGCAAGACACTACCTAGCAAAATCCCAATTCTCGCTTAGGTCAATGACTTGGTTAGGGGCTGCAGCTGTTGCAAGTGTTTCAAGTCCAGGAATTGATTTAAAAAGGGCAAATGTCAGTTTAATATGAGAGATCGAGGGACAACTTTTGATCATTACACTGAAGGGAGCCACGATATTCTTGCCAATTCCATTGGAGACAAGGGTCAGAGAACGCAGGCTTTTTAGGCTTGGAATAATCCTGCTCAGCTCAATCATTTGCTCTTCGCTAAGGCGAATATTGAGAAGCTCCAAAGATTCAAGCCCTTCAGCATGTGAAAGAGCTCTTTTAAGGGCATTAAATTGCGCGCCTGAAAGGGAGAATCCTCCTTGAATTTTCAGATGAATCACCTTGCCTTCCTGAATAAGAGAAAAAAGCGCTTCAAGCGTGCTATCGGAAGGAGTCACCCATTCAAGGGAAATGCCTGTTTTCTCTCCAAGAAGACGTGTTAAAACTTCTTTTGAACAATCTAGGGTGCTAGGAAAGGGGAACGCTTCGCCGCTAACACAGAAGATTTCTCCAGGCAAAGCAGCGAGCCACTGGAGCCCTCCTTCAGGGGTCACTTGGGTGAGATCTAGAGAGTCGCGCTGCTCCGTATAAAAGCGATGCTGCGTCTCTACTTCCTTTGGGGTATGGGATGCAACAAACTCCTCTAGTTGTGTATCTGATACCACAGCTTCTTGACTATCAATAGACTGTGAAAGGGTGACTGTGGTGTGACCTTCGATTGAAGGGATTACTTTACAAGACATCATGTTGGCCCCTACTTGAATAATTATGTGATATTTTACAGCAAGGTTTCTTAAAACCCAAGGGAAAATCAAGTTTTGAAGTTGTTTGGGTATAAGTAAATTTTTGCTTTAACGCTTTACAAGTTGCCCTCTATTAAGATATCATTCTTCGCTAACATAAGGAGTTTTTATGGGTAAATGGAAGAAGTCTTCACAAGAGCTAATCGATCAGTTTTATGAAACCTTAGAACCTTTTGAAGCTGCTGAAATGCGGAAGATGTTTGGGTATCCCTGCTCATTTCTGAATGGAAACATGTTTACAGGGCTTCATGAAGAAAATTGGGTTCTTCGCTTGAGTGAAGCAGATCGGGAAGAGATCAAAGAATTGGGGGCTGAGCCTTTTGTGCCTATGGGGCGTGCAATGAAAGAGTATGTGCTCCTTCCCCTTTCGATTCGCAAGGATGCGGTGGCGCTTCGGCAATGGATTCAGCGTTCAATAGACTTTGTAGGGGCCCTTCCTCCCAAGGAAAAAAAGTAAATGGAAATTCTCTCTCTTGCCTCAGACTTTTTTACGGCGGCAGCTATCCGAGGCCTTCGGAAAGCTGAAAAAGAATGGCAACTTGAAGCCACTCCCCTTCCTGCCGGTTTGAATCAAACCTTTTTGGCATTAATTTTTCTAGGGCAGGTGTCCCGTTATTATAAACTGCAAGACTTAAAAACCCTTTCAACCCCAGCCTATGTCATCGGAGGGGTTATTCCCCTCGCTATGGGATATGCTGTGGAATGCTCAAAACTCGACCGAGTTTGGACTGAGCACCTTGGAGAAGTCCTTGTTTTTTCGTACTGCGCCGCCACTTTAGCCATTTTGCAGATCAAGAAATATGCTTGCGTTGGTGCGTCTCTTTCGGGGTATATCGTCAAAGCTCTTGTGGATCGTGATCATACCTCTGATGAAGTTCGGGGCGCGATGGGAAATGTTCAGGTGGCTTATGACCGTTTTTCGACAGTGCTTTTTGATGAGTCCCCCATCTTTAAAGGGATCGCTTTTGCAAGATGTATGACCTATGGAGAAAACCTCTATTCGGACGCTCTCTATGGAAGGCGTGAGCCCCAAGGGATTAATCCTGAGCATTTAGGAGAGCGGTTTGTTTACACCAAAAGGCCAACAGATCAGTTTGGGCAGACACTCGACCAACTTCAAGGAGAAGAGGGAGTCGCAGTCTTTAATATCCGCTTGAAACAAAAAATGGCCCACTTAGAAGGGAAAAAAGGCTCCCCGGCTTCCTATCACCATCCAGAAATTGCCTTATGTGACAGCGTCGTTGCTTGGGAAATGCTTGCCCTTGTTGAGAAGATCTATGAGAAGATTTTAGAAGATAAAAAAACTCCAGAAGATAAAAAAACTCCAGAGGCAAAAGAAGCTTTAGAATGGCTGAAAAAAGGGCCTCATTTAAGTGGAGCGGCTCTAACAGAGGTTCTTCCTCGCCTCTATTGCAAACTCTATGCCGACACCCTGACAGAAAGGGAAAAGCTTTTTGCCCTCCTTTATGATAAACAAGACGTATTCCTCGATCGATTATTTGATGCGGATTATCGCACTAGTCCTCAATGGTTTGTCCGGTTTTCAGGAGGAGGCACGTCGCAAAAGCGCAATATCTATCGCCTCTTTTATGGGGAGGATTTGGGGCTAAATGTCGATTTTGGATTAGCCGATGCGACGCAGGACCCCATGGGCATGCCGTTTTCAAGACTCATTTGGTTCGGTTACGTGGCTTCTGCTAGACGTGAGTTCTTCGAGTCTTATTACACACGACCCAATCTCGTCGATTGGGTCCAAAGAGACTTTAAAGTCGGCTCAGATAAAGCCGTAAGGCTTCTTCAAGAACACGGAGTGATTATCTAGGAATTCCGATCGGGATACTGAGGATCGGAGATTCTTTTTCTTGTTGTCTGGCTTGCAGGTTATAGATTTGCTGCAAGAGCACAAAAGTCCGTTTCGAATTGATATCGCTATCATCGATGTAAAACCAATTTCCTCGGTAAGAAACCGCTAAGTAGGCATCTTGAGGGTAGTGGCGGCTCCAGCGGACCGTAAAGAGGTCTCCGACGACTTCACCCCAGTTAAAGAGAGAGCCATCAGAATTTTTGGTCATCGCAACGGTGCCAGAGGCAATATCGCGCTGAGGAACTTCGACTCCTAAGCTGAGGTAGTACATGGTGCTCAAGAGAGAGCGGGTCATGATCCCAATTTTAGCCTGCTCGTTATAGGCCTGGCGCATGTTTAGCACGTAGCGTCCCTCAGACTTTTTAACCCCTTCCAAGAGATCTGCAAGGCGGTCAGAATCCTCTCCATTGACAGGAAAGGAGATCTGAATGGTGTTGGGGCGCTCTTTGCAAGCATCTTCATCTGTAATGTGAGATTCATCACTAGGGATGTAGCGGACGCCAATCTGAAGCTGTCCTGCTGCTTGAAAATGGCGCAACAGGTGGAGACACTCAAAGAATTTTTTGTAGCTTGGAGGCTTTAGAGGAATAGGGCCTGAAGCGGTACTGGCATTGTTAATCGCAGCCATGTGTTGAATCAGCAAGCGGAAAACCCGATCGACATCCCAACCTGTGAAAAGTAGCCCTTGGATGATGCGTAGATCAAGGGGTTGCATGAGCTGAATGGCAAAGTCTTTCCCTTCCAAAGGAGAGTATTGGATCGTTGGTTGGTTGGACCATCCCAGTTCAGCCCCAAGAGCCGAAGGATTATCGTTATCAAACCCAGGAATTTTAATTGAAGGGAAAACCTTTCCTGAGAAGTTGAACTGCGTTGTGATCCCATTGAGCTCTAAAAAGTAGGGGGTATCAGAGTAGCGAAGGCGTACAAGGTTTAATAAAAGCTCTTGGTTGGTCGTGTTTTGGGCTGCGATATTATAGGATGTTCGTCCTCCACTTCCATACATCGAAGTACGGCTGGAAACGTGGCAGCCAGTGAGTAAAAATGCGCTCAATAAAAGGCCCAAAACAACTCTTTTCATAGGAATTTAGCTCCAAAACTTGCTTTCAAAGTTTAGAACTGTACCACAGAGAGTTTTTTTTACCCACCTAAAACTTGCTGTTTTGCAGCAGTTAGCCGCTGATCATAGACAGTATAAACCGTTTTGTCTGTTGTCCCTTTTGTTCTTATGAGCAAGTCCTTCAGAACTTGCATCTGGCGCTCGATTTCAGATAGAGTGCCGCGCGTTTTGTTTTTATGAAACGCTAAGAACTGTGCTTCTAGAGGACGCATAAGCTCTTTGACAAGATTTTCAGAGGGTGGTGCATGCCGAAGTCCCCTTTGACCGACGCTCTCGAGTTTATGCGTTTCAGCCAGGAGGTTGTACATCTCTTGAGGGCGTCCCTCTAAAAGATAAAGCGAGAGGGTGAGATTAAAAAGCTCTGGGACTGCGTTTCGGTAAGGCTCGAGTTGATCGATTGCCAGCTGAAACTCCCCTGCTTGAAATGCATAATAGGCAAGATGTAAGGCAGCAAGGCGAGCTTTTTCTGGCTCTCGCATTGCTAGATAAAGAGGAGGGACATTCGCGTACAGGGTAAGGTCTTTAGTGTATTTAAATGCTGCTTTGTAAGCTTCAATCGCATCTGCAGGGCGTCCATCTTCAGCATGTACTTGAGCGATTTGAGAATGAAGGCGAGCTAAATCGGCATTGTCTTTTTGAAACAGACCAAAGTGAGGGATCACTGCATCGCTAGTGCAGACCTCTTCAATGTGCTTTTTCAAAATATGCACTGGAGTCAAGTTGTAAACCTGCGTTCTGCAAATGGGACAGCCATTGACTCTTGTACGTTCTTGCTGGATCACAGCCCTTTCGAACAGGTGACCACAATTGGTCACAACAGGGTCTTTTGGGAGGGTGAGTTGAACAGGATCTGCCAAAGAACTCAGTAGCGCTGGCTCATGTTCGACGGCTTGCTTAGCGGCTGCAACGGCTAAAGCAAAGGTGCGCTCAATACTTTCAGTAGGGTTTGTAGCTTTTGCTGCGACGCGCTCATGGAGAAGAGCTCCTGCTTCTCCAATCGTGACTTGGTAAGTCAACTTTTGATTGCGATCTTTGACGCTAAAATCGATCCCTTCTGGGCGTCGATTAAATTCATAAGTTTGCAATGTGACTGGATTAAAATATTTTTCTGTTAAAACTCTTTCCATAACTCCCCAAAAAATTCTTTAAGCTGGGAGGTATTATAGAGTTATGGAAGCTTTATGTCAAAGAAATTGCAGCTCTTTTTTCAAAGAGCTGCTTGATAAGATTTACTGGATGGCGCAGTTCCAACCACTCTCTTGACTTTGTCTAGTTGTAGAAGGGGTGACAACAGATTCAGGAGTCATTACTGGTTTGGCTTCTTTATGCTCATGAAAGACATTCAGCTCCAGTTTGCGGGGCTTAGGGCCGACGAGGAAGAATCCCATTTCATTATCTCCATCCTGAGGAGCTCCTAGAAGAGCTATTTGATCTCTAGGCATTCCGTCTGCAATAAGAGTTTTTACAAGGGCCTCATCAAGGGCTCTCGACATGAATGAAGCATTATCTCCAATGAAATCAACAAGTTCTTCAAGGTCAGATGTGGCAAAGGCAAAGGCATTGTCATGAGAGGCTCTAACTCCATGGGAGTCAAAAAACATGAAGACCGGTGTATCTCTTTTCATCTCGACGGAGATTCCATAGGTTTTTCCATTGAAGGATAAGGTCATTCCACTTCTCCCTTCTGCTTGCGCAAGAGGAACTAGCTGAGAGCCGATCACATCGGCAAGGGATGCTTTAAATTCTCTAGGATTTTTAACGGATACAGATTTAGGTGAACGTTTTTGGACCATTCCATAACGCGCCTGGTCGACAACGTTGAAAGGGTGAAGTTGCTGTGATTGTGCATCGCTCACTTCAACACCTAGAACAGCATCTTGCTTTTGCTTTCGTCCAAGAGCGTTGTGATACATTTCTGCTCCAAGGTTTAGAGCTGTGCCAATTCCTGCACGGTCAATGGTGGCTTGACCATGATTTAAAGCGATGTCCAAAAAGGCAAGGGCCGTTCCAGAACAGATTTCACGATATCCATAAGGGTTGGTATATTGGTTTGTCTCCCCTTCAATCATTTTTATTGACCGAGATGATCCTCCGCTACTAGAAGCCTTTTGAATAGCGCGTGGAGAAGAAGGTGGAGTATGCACCACAGATTTTTGCGCGAATTTGGCTTGAGCTTGCTGTAAACGCCTTTCATAGACCTCAACGACGGTTCCTTGGGTCTTTCCCTTTTCTGAGATAACAATGTCTCTCAAAAGAGAAATAGAGTCGTCAAGTTCAGAAAGAATCAGAGCTGGATCGGAAGCTCTATCTAGCTGAAGGAAAGCCTTTTCGATGTTAGTAGAAATGGATTGTTTAATACTCATTTCAGCGCTCATAATTAACCCTCTTTTGTTTTGTAATCATTAATTAATTATAACACAAATCAAAATAAAAGTTAATTAAAATATAAGTCGCTGATTTTAATAGGCTTCCCGACTCCAGATCAGGCGGTTGCTGAAGATTCCCGTCACCCAGATGATCGCTCCTCCCCAAAAGGCTCCCCAGAAGGTGGTGATATGGACCCCATAGGAGATCTCACTGGCAAGCCAGAAGGTAAAGGCATTGATGACCAGGAGAAAGAGTCCTAGGGTGAAAATCGAGATAGGGAGGGTCAGAAGGGTCAAAATGGGACGCACACTCGAGTTAATCACCGCGAGGATTAAGCCAAAAAAGACCGCATCCCAGTTATTTTTGACATGGAGTCCTGGAAGAAAGTGGGCACAGAGAAGGACCACAATTGTTGTGATGATGACGCGCACGATAAATAAAATCACTTGTGTTTCTCCAGAGCAATATTGATTAAACTTCCTGCAAGGATTGAGTCTCGCTCTCTTTGCGTGAGACCGTGTGCGACTTGGTAGCTTTCTTTTTTTGTTTTGTTGAGAACTTCAAAGGTGTTGTCTTTTGCTATGTGTTTGCGCACATCTTTGATTTCGAGAATATCTTCTTGAGAGATCTTGTCATGGTCCGCAGGGTTGACAAAGGTGAGAGGAAGGATGCCGAAGTTACAAAGATTTTTACGGTGGATCCGTGCGTAGCTTTTCGCAATGACTGCTTTCACTCCTAAATAACGCGGGGAAATCGCCGCATGTTCCCGGCTCGATCCTTGTCCGTAATTGTTCCCCCCTACAAGTAAGGAGCCTGTTTTTTGGTGTTTCATTGCACGGTCATAATAGGATTCGTCGACTTGTCCAAAGGTAAACTTGCTGATTTCAGGAATGTTGCTCCGGAAGGGCAAGACTTTGGTTCCTGCAGGGAGAATTTCATCGGTTGAGATATTGTCTCCCATCTTTAAAAGGACAGGACCTTCGATATGATCCCCTAGAGGATCAAATTTAGGAAGAGGTTTGATATTGGGGCCCATGATGAGCTCTTTTTTCTCTCCAGGAGGAGTAAGCTCTTCAAGGATCTCGATTTTCTTAGGCTCTTTATATTTAGGATAAGGCATATCCAACGTGCGAGGATCTGTAATGACCCCTGTCATGGCTGAGGCAATGGCTGTTTCGGGACTGCAGAGGTAAACTTGGTCTTCTTTTGTTCCCGAGCGTCCTGGAAAATTTCGCGGGTTTGTTCTGAGACTGATTTTCCCTGAGGCGGGTGCTTGTCCCATTCCAATGCATCCGTTACATCCAGCTTGGTGAATCCGCGCTCCTGCACGAATTAAAGAGTTCAAATATCCCCCTGCTGTAAGGTTTTCTAAGATTTGTCTCGTAGAGGGATTGATATCAAGGGAGACCTGATCTTGAGAGTGTTTTCCATCAATAATCATGGCCGCAATGGCAAAATCGCGCATTCCTGGATTGGCGGAAGATCCAATCATCGATTGGAAAATAGGCTGTCCTGCCACTTCACTTACTGGAACCACATTCCCAGGGCTACTTGGACAGGCAATCAAAGGGACAAGTTTGGACAGGTCAATTTCATCTTCTTCGTCATAGGTGGCATCGGGATCTGCTTTGAGCTCGACCCAATCCTTTCCGCGCCCATGGAGTTCCATGAAACGTTTTGTTTCTTTGTCTGAAGGGAAGACACTTGTTGTCGCTCCAAGTTCTGCGCCCATATTGGTAATGACATGGCGGTCCATAGCAGATAGGTTGTCTAAGCCAGGACCATAGTACTCGATAATCTTGCCCACTCCCCCTGCGACATCATGGCGGCGGAGCATCTCCAAGATCACATCTTTTGCACTCACCCAATCAGGGAGTTTTCCCGTTAGCTTGACCCCCATAATCTTGGGCATGTTGAAGTAAAAAGGTTCCCCTGCTGTTGCTAAAGCGACCTCAAGTCCTCCAGTTCCAATGGCAAGCATTCCTAAGCTTCCTGCTGCAGGAGTGTGGCTGTCAGACCCCACCATGGTTTTCCCAGGGACTCCTAATTTTTCCATGTGAACAGGGTGGCTGACTCCATTTCCTGCTTTACTGAACCATAGACCAAACTTTCGCGTTGCACTCCAAAGAAATAGGTGGTCATCGGGATTTTTGAAATCATTTTGGATGATGTTGTGATCGACATATTGGCAGCTCACTTCTGTTTTGGGTTCCTTAAGCCCCATCGCTTCTAGCTCTAACATCACCATTGTTCCCGTTGCATCTTGCATTAAGGTATGGTCGATCTTAATCCCAATTTCTTCCCCTGGAACCATCTTCCCTTCGACTAAATGACTTTCGATTAACTTCTGTGCAACATTTTTTCCCATGAGGTAAACCTATGATTATTCCATTAATTTGCACCATATCAGACCCCTATTTTTCCCTAAAGAATTTTATAGAGGGGCAGGGGCAGAACGGCTGCGCCAATACCAAGGACCGTAGCAGTAGGTCATTTGCGCTCCTTGGGGGATGAACCGGTTGGAGAAAAGGATGATATGAGTGATCCCATCCTTAATGACCCAGCGTGAAGTCAGATTGGGTGTGTCGCTATGGTTTAAAAATCGGGTAAAATTCCCTGTGTGTTTGGCATCAATGCACCACCGCGTTGCTTTTCCACAAAGGTCATAGCTAAAGACATAGTCGTTAAAGCGGTTTTTCCGGTTGTTCCGCCGCTTGATGATTCCCGTGTACTCTCCGATATAGGTGTTGGCAGGAATGGGTTTGGCAGCAAAAACGCCATAGCCTAAGTAGCGATTGATCCACCGGATGTAATAGAGATCCTCTCGAGGAAGGCCCATATGGGATTTATGAAGGCATAGAGTCCAATGGTTCATCTGTCGGAGCTCTTTTTTTTGCATTTTTCGGGCGCATTTCTTAGCCACTTGGTGAATTGTTTTGATGGAATCAAAGATGAGAGAATCGGTATAGGTGATTTCTAAGCGCTCTTCGAATTCCTTTAAGGGCATAGGGTGGATTTTTTCATCACGGTTCCGGTAGATGAGAATCGAGCGCTCTTCTTGAGGACGCAGAGGGTTCAAGCGGTTTAAAAGTTGCGTAAGATGAGCCGGTGTGAGTCCCCATTGATTGGGAAGGATTTTAGCGTTTTTTTGCAAAAGCTGCTCTACAAGGCCGGGGTGGTCCTCGATGACAGCAAAGTGGAGAAGGGTGTTCCCCTCTTTGGTTTGAGCATCAAGTCCCCACTCCCCCTTCTTCCAAGCATCGAGTAAAGAGCTCATAGATGGCCAAGGAGCTTCCACCATCCAGTACCAATGGTGAAGTAGATCACAATGTTAATGATACTAGCATAGAGCCCAAACTTCCACCATTCGGTAATTTTTACATATCCCGATCCAAAGAAGATCGGTGCAGGGCCACAGCCATAGTGGGTGATTCCTCCCATCAAGTTACTGAAAAATCCTAAGGTCAGTGCAGAAATCATCGGAGGGGCGCCCAAAGCGACCATTAACACTAAGAAGGCAGAGTACATCGAACCAATGTGAGCAACAATACTTGCAAAGAAGTAGTGGCTATAAAAGTAAACAAGAGCAAGGATAATAAAGGCGGTGAACCAAGGGAAGCCCTGAACATGTCCTTGTACAAATCCACTAAACCAAGTCGTGAGTCCCAGCTTGTTGATATAAGTGGCCATCATAATCAATGTGGCAAACCACATGAGGGTATTCCAAGCTCCTTTTTCCTTGATCACATCGTCCCATGTCAAAACAGAGGTAAGGAGGAGAATCACAAGGCCAATTAAAGCGGCGATGACTGCAGGCATCCCAATAAAAGGGCCTAAGATCCACAAGGTGATCAAAAACAAAAAGGAGAAGATCATAATCCACTCTTGAATTCGCATTTTTCCCATTTCTTTCAGCTTCTCTTCTGCAAATGAGCGTGCATTGGGAGTTTCTTTTATCTCTGGAGGATACATTTTATACAGGAACAAAGGGATGATAGCCAAACAGACCAGGCCCGGAACAGACGCGGCTAGCGCCCAGGTTCCCCACGTAATTTTCACACCAATTCCCCCTGCAATATCTGCAACCAAAGGATTTCCAGCCATCGATGTAAGAAACATACCACTTGTAATGATGGATCCTTGGAATGTCGCTTTAATGAGAAAAGAGCCTAGCCTCCGAGGGTGACTATAGGGCTCACTTCCAAAAGCCTTAGCAAGAGAATTGACAATTGGGAAAATAATTCCCCCCACACGGGCTGTCACACTGGGAATCGCAGGAGCAAGCACTAAATCGGTTAAGACCATTCCATACCCCATGCCCAGCGTATTTTTTCCCAGGTATTTAATAATGACATACGCAATCCGTTCTCCTAATCCAGTTTTGATAAACCCTCGGGAAATGAAGAATGCAATCACAATCAACCAGACAATCGGGTGAACAAAGCCACTAAAGGCCTCGTCAAAACTCAGAGTCTTGGTGGCGGCTGTTAGAACAAGTCCTAGAAAGGCAAAAGTCCCGATAGGAACGGGACGTAGAATGATTCCAATCACTGTAAAGATGAAAATCGCAAACATGTGCATCGCTTGCGTGGTCACCCCTTCAGGGGGCTTTAGGTTCCAAATGAGGACTCCAATAATAATACTGAGTGCGAAAGAGATGAGTTTTTTATTCAAGACTCTAGACATATGATATTCGACTTTTGTAACATTGACGAAAGAGCTAAATCTTAGGGTCCAGAAAAATTTTAAGCAAATGAAAAATACACTTTTGATTCCCGAGCAACGAACGCCGCACTTTTATCTTCCTCCCCACACCGTAACTTGGAAGCAAGATCTTTCTCATTTGAAACAGACCTTCACTGCAGTAGAACTCGAAACCTTTTTATCCCTTTATTCTTTAGCGCAAACCGATCTCAAAAAAGGAAAAAAAGAGGTCGAAACCTTTCTCGAGCAGCATCCAGATCATCCGGAAATTTTGAATCTTTTAACGTTTATCATGATTTCTCAAAGAAAGATTCGACAAAGTGACCACTTGATTGAAGAAAATTTTAAAAAAAATCCTCATTATCTTTTTGCGCGGATCAACTATGGAGACCTCTGTCTTAGGCGAAAAACTCCTCAAAAAGTCCCAGAGCTTTTCAACCACCAGGGAAGTTTGCAGGAATTTCTCCCCCACAGGAAAACGTTTCATGTCTCTGAATTTAGAGGGTTTATGGTTTTAATGGGGCTCTACAGTCTATCGGTTGGGAAGCGGGAGGTTGCAGAGTGCTACCACTATTTAGCACATCGTGTTGACCCGTGCCATAGCGGGACAAAAATCCTAGAGAAAAAACTTTATTATATACCTTTCTACAAAAGATTAATTTTAAAGCTCTTCCACACTTGATTTTCATAATAATATTGTGTATAATAGTACTTAGTTTCATATAAAAAATGCTTTATTAATACGCCTTTTGATAACAAATCCATGTTCTATCCAAACCAAGAAAAGGGCCTTGCAATCATGCAAGGCTCTTTTTTTAATGCCAAAAAATAGAGAAATTTTTATCCTTCGCAAGGACTTAAAAAAAACTCGAAACTTATAGGGAGAACATGGCCCGTTTTGCGACCTACCTTTTGACACTTTATATCTTTATAATGCCTAACCTGCTTTCAGCGGAAGAAAGTGAGTTATCAGACTATCAGGTTGTGACCTTAAGTGCAGCGATTATTGACCATTACTTTTTTATTACGGACGATCAACTGCGTCTAATGACCAATGAAAAAGGGGGGTGGGCGCCGATTGACTATCCAACCCTTTCTTCAATTTTAGAAAAGAATAAGGGGGTTTCTAAAATGGTTCCAGGAGGAAGTGGGGCAAATGTCATTAAAGGGTTAAGTCATTTGGGGGAAAAGTGCGCCATCATTGGTAAAGTCGGATCCGATGATAAAGGAGAATACTACTGGAAGAAAATGCAAGAAATTGGGATTACTCCCCTTTTGGAAAAAGGACCCCTGCCAACAGGGCAAGCAATTTGTTTGATCACTCCAGATGGAGAGAGAACCTTTCGCACCTACCTGGGAGCCTCTCATAGTTTAGCAGACTTTGATATCAACCCAAAGATTTTTGAAAAGGCAAAGCTTTTCCACATAGAAGGGTTTCAATTGGTCGATCCCGATCTTGTGATTCGGACTTTGAAAATGGCCAGGAAAGCGGGGCTCAAGATTTCGATGGACCTTGGAAACCCTGAAATTGTGCGTCGGAATAAAGAATTTATCCATGACATCCTCGATAAATACATAGACATTTTGCTTTGCAACGAGCGAGAAGCGAAAGAGCTCACAGGGCTTTCAGCCACAAGTGCGTGTGATAAGCTGTCTGCTTTTTGTGAGGTAGTGGTTGTCACTATGAGTGAAAGAGGCTCATGGGCACGCTGTGGTTCTGAGAAAGTATACATGGAAGCGTTTTCGGTCAGTACCATTGACACAACGGGAGCAGGAGACTTGTATGCAAGTGGGTTTCTGCATGGCTATCTCCAAGGAGAACCGTTGCAGAAGTGCGCTTGGATGGGAGCTTTAGTAGCATCCCACGTGATCAGACGCGTAGGGGCTGAAATTCCTGAAGCCATTTGGGAAGAAATTCGTTGCCAGATTTCAGAGGAAGGCAAAGCTTTCGATTAAAGACAGAATCTTTTCCTCTTCCAAAGGGCGATCGAGCCAACTTTTGAGCTGCCTTAGAGCTTGTCTGGAAAACATTTCATACCCATAGACGATCTGTCCCCCTTTGTTGAGCCCGATATTGAGAAGTTTTGTCTCTTTAGGATTGGAAATCACATCAAAAATCACTTTCTTATCTCGGATGCTTTCTTCAGGAATCGGGAGGTATTGGATAGCGGGAGCCATTCCAATGGGAGTGGTGTTGATTAAAATATCATAATCTGGGAGCTCTTCTAGAGAGGTTGCCATACCTTCCACTTGAGTCGCAAGAATCTCCCCTTTTTTTGCGGTGCGATTGGCAATGATGATTTTTCCCCCTCGGTCCTTGGCGGCGTGGGCAATGGCTTTTGCAGCTCCTCCCGCTCCAATAATAAGAAGGATTTTGCCTTGGACGGTTCCTTTTGTTTCAAGGGCATCTAATGCCCCATCTCCATCGGTATTGGTTCCAAACCATTTCCCTTCCCGTTTAGTGAGGGTATTGATAGCTCCCATCTTTTTGGCTTCTTTGTCAACTCCATCTAGAAAAGGGGCCACTTTTTCCTTCAGGGGCATCGTGACACTCAATCCATAGAAAGGAAGGGAGGCAATCTCATGAAAAAATCCCGCCACTTCAGAAGGCGTTAGAGGGATTTTAACGTAGACAGCATTCTCTTTTTCCTTTTGAAATACGTGATTATGGCAGAGGTGGCCGATACTTTTGTCTACAGGGTCCCCAATTAACCCATAGATTTTGGTCTGCCTATTGAGGTGGTTAAAGTGGTAAAGACCGATCAATTCCTTAGCTGACACTTGTCCAGGGGCTGTTTCTTTTCCTAGAGAGGCATAGACAAGAGGAGTATCCACAACAGGTCCTAGAATGCGTGTGATTTTCCCCTTTTCTCCCATACACATCCCCGCGATCTTGTGCGTTTGGACAAGTTGAAGTATCCGCAGAGCATCCAAAGAAGAATGAGCAAAGGTGGCTATTTTTTTAATGGCAGCAGGAAAGCGATTCATCTCTGCAAGTACAGCATCGAGATTTTCTGGGGTCTTTTCAAAATCATGGTAAGATGCAATCAGTGGGACGTTGACCTTATCTGCAAAGGTGCAGTCATATTCAAGGTCGACATAATCGGGTTTGAGAGAAAGGAGCTCTAGAATCTTTTCTTTCCGCTCCCGTTCATTCCCTTCAAAAGCCCCTCCTTGATCTTTCCGACGCAGGGTAAAAATAACGGGAAGTTTCGCAAAGCTTTTGAGTTTCGAGATATGGCTCAGGTCATTTTTTTCTAAGAGATCGATCCGGAGTTCAATGAGCTCTCCCACATGATGCGCCTGTTGAATCGTCTGTTTGGCTTCCTCAAAACTTCCTTGAATTGAAATCACTAACATGCGTTTCTCTTTAGAACTTCAATGAATTGATCGGTCATTTTTTGTCCTTCTTCAAGAGCCTCCTTGCCAAAGAACGTGTGGCAGCTATTGAAAAAGGTTTCAAACCCTTTGGAATCCTTTGACGCGACAATTTTCCTGAGTGTGGCAAAGCTCTTTTCGTAGATTTCCAAAAGGGAAAGAAAGTAGGGGTTCTCAAACTGAATCGCACGGTATAGTTCAGGAGACTGGTTGGTGATCCGTTGTGCAATGTGGAGTTGCATCTTATAGACAGGAGTGGCCATTTCAAGGAGCTTTTGGGGGTCGACTCCCTTTTGGCGGAGGGTTTCGGCAAAGAGAAGGGAGGAAAAATGAACAAGGCTTTGCACAAGGGCCATGATCTCATCATGGGTCTGTGGGGTGACTTCAATGCGTTTTGCTCCTTCTTTGTCGAGGAGGTCTGTAAGCCAGGGAAGCCACTTTCCAGGCCGCAGAGGGCAGAGGGCTACGGTTTGTCCCTCAAGAGAGGGGACAGAGGGGCCAAAGAGAGGGTGGAGGCCAATCACAGAGCCTTGAGAGTGCATCATAGCTGCGCAGGGCTTTTCCTTCAGGGAGGTGAAGTCCATCAGGAGATGCCGCTTTTCAATATGTGGAAGGAGGCTTTCGATAACCTCTGGAGTTGCTTCAATCGGGACGGTGAATACGATAATGTCGCAGTGTTTTGCGATATCTACTGGCTGTGAAG
Source organism: Chlamydiia bacterium (assembly GCA_020440405.1). Taxonomy (GTDB): domain Bacteria; phylum Chlamydiota; class Chlamydiia; order Chlamydiales; family Simkaniaceae; genus Neptunichlamydia. The sequence continues at coordinate 200 of JAGROF010000081.1, read as the reverse complement.
AGGTTACGACTTCATCGACGTATTTTTCGAAGATGGGAGCAAAGAGACGCCCCATTTTCCCCTCTCCTCCAATCATTCCTAGCTTCATTGTTGACTCCTCGCTATCTTCTATGTTATAATAAATAGTATAAATAGGAAGTTATTTGTGAAAAAACATGAGCAGCACCAGATTCGGTCTTCTCTAGCAGCAAAAGGATCTC
>JAGROF010000080.1 GCA_020440405.1 Chlamydiia bacterium | reverse complement strand
TTCCTTAAACCCCTTGCAATTCTTGTCCAAAGAGTGGCTAGGGAATTGCAACCTTTTGCTGAATCGCTCTAAGGACTACCTCAACGAGCGTCCCTTCTCCCTCCTCCCCACCTTTAAAGAAAAAGGGATTACCCACGTTCTGATCTCTGGAGATTTAACGACAACTTCCAACGAAAGCGAGTACAAAATCGCCAAAGAATTCGTCGAAGCACTTAAACAAGAAGGGATGCAAGTCTTCGCCATCCCAGGGAACCACGACCATTACACCAAGCGCTCAGATCGCACCAAGCGCTTTTACCGGTACTTCCCCTCCCCTAAAGGAAGTCCGTTTTCTCTCAGCCAGCATGGGGTATGCTCCCTACCTCTATTTCCAGGGTGGCACCTTGTGATGCTCGATACCGCTCTTGCTACCCCTCTTGCCTCTTCCAATGGGCTCTTCTCTCCGGTGATTGAGAAGAATCTGATCCAAGTACTCAATGCTATCCCTTCGGAAGACAAGGTGATCATGATGAATCACTTTCCCTTCTTTGATCATGATACGCCGCGCCGCCGATTGATTCGCAGCCAGGCTCTTCGTGCGCTTATGGGAACGACAGCGATTTACCTCTATGGACACACCCACCGTCATACCATTGCAGATCTCCGTCCCAATAGCCAGCCCCTTTTATTAAATAGCGGAAGCACAGGGCACCGCAATGGATCTTGGAATCAACTCGACTTAGATGAAACGACGCTAACGCTTACCCCCTATCGGTGGCAAGAAGGGTGGCAAGAGGAAAAGACGCAAACCTTCACCTTTGAAACCAAAGCATGGTACCACCAAGGACTCCGCTTCAAATGCACTGGCTGTGGAAAGTGTTGTACAGGCGCAGGTTTTGTATGGTTGGAAGAAGAAGACGTGAAAAATATTTCTGCGCGCCTTGAGCTTACCGAAGACGCGTTTTATAAACAGTATACAAGGCAGCTTGGGTTCGACACTTCTTTGATTGAAGATCCAGTGACAACAGATTGCATCTTTCTTGAAGATAAAAAGTTTTGCAAAATCTATGATGCCCGCCCCAAGCAGTGCCGCACCTTCCCTTGGTGGAAGGGAAATCTTGAAAACCCTCAAGCTTGGAAGGAAGCCAAAGAGCGGTGTGAGGGGATTGACCATCCCGAAGCGCCTCTTATTTCTCTCCCTGAAATTGAGAAAAACTTAGAGTGAGATTGCGATGCGACTAGGTAAACTTTTCATCCGTTTGATCATTGTTTCTCTTTGGATCGGAGTCTTTTTTACTCTTCTTACTCTCCCTCATGCATTCCGCTCTTTTAAAAACGACACCCCTACACTCCATCTATTCAGTTGGCCTGAAATCCTCAGTCCGGAAACAATCGAAGGGTTTGAGAAAGAATCAGGAGTCAAAATTAAGCGCCATTATTACACCAGCAACGAAGAGCTTTTGGTAAAGCTGAAGGCAACAGAAGGAAAAGGCTATGACCTGATTATCCCTTCTGACTACATGGTGAAAAAGCTCATTGAAGAAGAGCTCTTAAAACCGATTGATCTGGCGCAGCTTCATTTTACAAAAAACCTTAATCCCCGCCTAATCCACCAACCTTTCGACCCCGAAAATACCTACTCTGTTCCCTACATTTGGGAAGCCCTAGGGTTTGGCATCAACACTGAGCAATACGACACCCTTTCTTTTTCACCTACCTGGAAAGAAGTTTTTCATCCTACCCACCCCAATACAAAAATCTCGATGATCAATGATCCCATCGAAGCCATTGACTGTACGGCACGCCACCTTTTTGGAGATCACACAGACCTGGGAGCCAAAGAAATCACCCAAATCCATATGGCCCTAAAAGAACAAAAACCCTTAGTGGAAGCTTATGCAGGGGTGCGGGGAGATTACCTACTCATCACCAAAAACTGTTCCATGGCGGTGATCCCCACTTCCTATGTGCTACGCGCAACAAAAAATTATGACCACATCGATTTTGTGATTCCTGAAAACTATACCTTTCTTTCGATTGAAAACTTTTGCATTCCCAAAGCTTCAGAAAACGAAGACCTCGCCTATGCTTTCTTAAACTACCTCTACCGACCCGAAGTATTTGCTGAAGAAGCTAAATCCTATTCCAACTTTCCTGCAACGACAGACGTACGTCCTCTTATCACAGACCTTCCTGTCTACCTAAAAACCCTAGAAGCTCTCGAAAATTACGAAGGAAATTTCTACTACACCCGCGATCTTCTTTCAGAAACCGAAGCACGCACTCTCTGGATCAAACTCAAAACTGATTAAATATTACCATTGTGATACACTTAAGACATGGACGATGCGATTCGGAAAAAAGCTGAGGAGTGGCTCACTGCGCCTTACGATCAAGAGACGCAGCAAGCGGTGCAAAAGCTCTTAGACGGAGATCCCGCTGCAGTCATCGATGCCTTCTACACCACCGTCTCCTTTGGAACGGGAGGGATGCGGAGCCTCATGGGCCCCGGAACCAATCGACTCAATAAGTACACCATTCGCTTTGCCACGCAAGGGCTAGCCAACTATATCTTTAGCCAAAATATCTCCCATCCCAAAGTCTTTATCGGATACGACTCCCGCCACCACTCTCGAGAATTCGCCGAGGAAACCGCTCGCGTCCTTGCCGGAAACCAGATTGAAGCCTTTTTGACAAAAGAGCTCCGCCCCACCCCTTTTGTGTCCTTTGGGTGTCGACACCACCAGTGCACCGCCGCTGTGATGATTACTGCCTCGCATAATCCTCCTGAATACAACGGCTATAAAGTCTATTGGAGCGATGGAGCACAAGTTGTTCCTCCCCACGACACCGGAATCATGGCCGAAGTGAAAAAAATCTCCCATCCAAGTGACGTGCAGCTTGCTCCCCTCAAGGACCCTCTGATTCATCTTGTGGGAGAAGAGGATGACAACGCCTACTTCGACGCTCTAATGCCCCTTCAAAACCATGAAGAACTCAACCAAAAAGAGGGGAAAAAACTTAAAATCCTCTACTCCCCCCTCCATGGGTGCGGAATCACAACACTTCCTGAAGCATTAAAGCGCTGGGGCTTTACAACCCTTTCATACGTAGACGCGCAAAAAGAGCCGAACGGGAGTTTTCCCGCCGCCCATTCTCCGAACCCTGAACAAAAAGAAACGCTACAACTTGGCATCGATCAGCTCCTCAAAGAAAAAGGAGACATCTTTCTTGCTACAGACCCCGATGCAGATCGGATGGGAGTGGTTGTCCGCCACAAAGAGGAAGGCGTGATCCTCAATGGGAACCAAATCGCTTCCCTTTGCCTCTACTATTTATGTGTCACTCAATCCCTCCCTGAAAACAGTGCGGCTGTGACCACCATTGTCACGACAGAGCTTTTCCGTCTCATTGCGGAATCCTTCAATGTCACCCCCTTTGAAGTCCTTACCGGCTTTAAATATATTGGAGAAAAAATCCACGAATGGGAACAAAGCCACGCGCATACCTTTCTCTTCGGAGCTGAAGAATCACTCGGCTTCCTCTATGGAACCCATGCGCGGGATAAAGATGCCACAAGTGCCGCTTGCCTGATTGCCGAAATGGCCCTGCAACTGAAAAAAGAGGTGAAAACACTCATCGACCTCCTCCACGAGCTCTATGAAAAATATGGCCCCTTCCTTGAACAGCAGCTTTCCCTTCCTTTTGGAGGGGGCAAAGAAGGAATGGATACCATGAAACATGTGATGGAGCAGCTCCGCCGCTCTCCTCCCCAGGAAATTAATGGGCAAAAAGTCATCGACGTCATCGATTATGCCGCAGGAAATACTCCGCTTCCCAAGTCAAATGTTCTCCTGTTCCGCGTGGATGATCACAGTAAGTTCGTCATCCGCCCCTCCGGAACCGAGCCCAAAATCAAAATCTACGGCCTGGCAAGACACCAAAAAAAAGAGAAGCTCGAGGCTTCTCTTCAATCTCTTAAAACGCTGCTAACTGCTACTTAGCCTGCGCGGAGCGCTCCACCGTAACTTGACAAGGTTCTCCCGGACGGATTGTCACCTCCTGAGTCACGCGGTAGCTTTTCCCGGGTTCTCCAGTGATTCCCATTAGATTATGATCTGTTTCAATCCGATACCTTAAAGCACCATCACCTTGACTTGGAAGCAAAGTCAATTTTCCTCTTCGAACTGGTTCTCCTTCAATGAATCCTGCTGCAAGGCAGTCCTCAAATTCTTTTTGAGTGGTGGGATCAAAGTGTTGCTGGATCAAAATCTGAAACACTGAGACAGGATTCGAAGAGGTCAAGCCATCAAAAGCTTCTGCAGGAGAAACACCTGCCCAATTGGCAATCAACTGAATCGATGCTTGAGGATCTCTATCAAATTTAAAGGGCTTTCCATCGGAGCCAACCACATCATACCGTGCAAATCCTGTTTGTAAAATGCCTACTACCTCTCGTTGAACACGAATGCCCGTTTTTCCGACTTCATGAAGTTGGGAGGTGGTTGTGATTTTCTCTCCAATCAGGGGGTTTTGTGAAAAGTGTTCTCGTTTTGGCTCTTCTGCCGTGCCGACTTGATATTGAATCGTCCGAGGCTTAAGAATCGACCTATCAAACTGATCGATTCCAACTTCTGCTTGAGGAACTGTCACCCGCTGCGCAACATGCATATCTTCATGAGCAAAGGGGCGGCGTTCATTCTCTGTAGAATTGGAAAAACACCCACTAAACAAATTTCCTACCCACTTGAAGAAATCGATGGCGATTTCCACAATCGCCTCAAGAGGACTCTTTAGGGGAACGTATTTCCCATCACTGATAACCACAGGAGGGACAAACATTCCTCCTCCATAAACCCTTGTTGACATTTTTTACCTCAAGTCTTATAAAATTTTGGGAAGGTGGTTTTTAAATGACACAAGGTCTTTGCGTACACCATCTAGCTCTCTTTGAACATTGCTTTTCTCAGACTCCAGGTTAGCTCTCTGTGGACGAATATTTACAGCTGTTGCTAATTCCTCCATTGGATCTTTTTCCCCAAGAAGCTTACTGATCTGATACATCGATAATGGCAAGCCAACAGCCTCAAGCTCTTGATCAATCTCTGCCAAACGTTTTTCTAGTTTTGCGATTTGTCTTTCCATCCTCGCGATATGCGCTCTTTCAGTCGGAAAGCTCACAGGCTTTTCTCTTTTAGGTTCCACCTTGGGCTGCGAAGCTCCCCAATGTCTTTTAGGTTCTCTTACTTCTACTTCTTCAAGTTGTCCTAATGCTGCATTAGCAACCTCCGTAGGATTTGAAAGTCTGGGCACTTCTTCTCCACTATCAATGACATCTGTTTTTTCATCCGTGTCCTCTCTTATTATTAGTGGGACAGTGACACGCGACGCAAAGGAATTGTCTTCATCCCTATCCTCTACTGCAGAATCTCCGCAGCAGCAGCTAAACAATTCGCCTAGCCAAGAAAAAATGGCAGAAACTGTCTGGCTGATCCGATCTCCTAGATCTGAAAACCATTGGCCCCAGCTTGTTGATTCCTCACGAGAGACCCAGGGGATAGCCCCATAGTTTTGGCCTCCAGAGACTTGTAATGTATCTGTTTCCATTAATTACCTCTTTTTTAATCCTTTTATTATTCTGTTTACCGTACTATTATAACACAAACAGAAATAAAACTAAATTAATAGATAATTAAACCATAAGTTATTGATTTTATCATGCTTGTCTTGCTGGGTAGCGGATGCGTAGATGACGAGCAACTGCTAAAGTCTTGATTATCGTATGTTTAACAGTTTGAAACTCCTCAAAAGTGAGCTGGCACTCATCAAACTGCCCATCTTCGAGCTTTTCGCCGATCAGGCGGTTGACGAGCTCCGAGATGGTCTCTTCATTGACCTCTTCAAGGGAGCGAGAGGCCGCTTCGACGGTATCGGCCATCATAATAATGGCAGATTCTTTCGTGCGCGGCTTAGGCCCGGGATAGCGGAATTGCGTCTCATCCACAGCTTCGGTATCTCCCCCAGCCTGCTCTACTTGCTTGCAGTAGAAGTAATAGACCAAGGTATTGCCATGGTGCTCCCGGATCACATCGATAAAGGATTGAGGGAGCCCATGTTTCCTTCCCAAAGCCTCTCCCTCGACGACATGGGCAATGATGACCTGTGCTGACTCTTGAGGTGTCAGCAGCTGGTGAATGTTAAAGCCCCCCATCTGATTTTCTGTAAAGTAATGGGGATTAAACAGTTTTCCAATATCGTGATACAAGGTGGACACACGACAAAAGAGTCCGTTGGCTCCGATTGCTTGTGCAGCTGCTTCAGAAATACTTCCCACAACTAAACAGTGTTGATAGGTTCCTGGCGCTTCTACACTCAGTCGACGGAGAAGATCATTGTTGGGGTCCATGTATTCCATCAAAGTAATATCAGTCATGACATGGAAAATCGACTCTAAAATTGGCAAGAGTCCCACAACCAAAATCGATGTCAAAATCAGAAAGGAAAAAGTGCTGACAAGATCGGAGATGATATAGATGCTCCAAAAGGTGTTTTGCGCAAAGTTATAAATGAAGAAAAGGGGAATACAACAAAGCCACACCTTCCCACACACAACAAAAACCTCTTTCCGTTTCCTCAAATTGCGTGATGCCTGAATGGCAATCACTCCTGCTAGGAGGTTAATCGCAATGAAACGGGTGTGATCTACAGCCAAAGAAAGCCCTAGAACCACCGCTAAAAAGCAGGTGGAAAAAATAGCAATCTCTACATTTAACAAAACGCAGATCAAAATCGCTGCGAAGGGAACAAAGAGAGGGTAGCGCACCACCTCTAAGAGTCCACTCATATCGCGCAACAGGAAAAACTCCGTCACTTTAGACACAAGTAGGGTCAAAATAATAATCGTCGCATAGAGAAAAAGCTTATGGATATTGGTCACAAGCTCTTTTTGGCTGTGCCGGAAATAGTACCCCGCCACAAGGACAACAAATGCCGCAAAGAGTAAGCTACTGATGAGAGGAAGAGGGGCCCAGATCTTCTGATTATCTGCTAAAGCTTTTTTCATCGCTTGCAGCTTGGCCACATGGCGCTGAGACACTTTTTCCCCTTTATCAACAATCAGATCCCCTGCTCTGATTTGAGTGAGACGCTCGGGAACCGTTGTTTCCACAAGGTGGCGGAGTGTCCGTTGGGCAGAGGTGTCTTTATCGAGAGGCCAATTGACATCTTGAAAGTAGCTCAAAACATACGTGATCTCCGGGGCGTGCTTCTTATCTTTAACAAGCCTTTTTTGCATTTCCTCCCAAAATCCTTCGGGAAATGTCGCTGACTGGCCATCGAAAGAGGAGGGAAGGGGATAGTAATCCGGGGGAAGGAGACGGAGAGACTCCAGGCGTGACAGGGTCCGTGTATCGGTAAACCGGAGGGCTTGCAGCGTATTTTTTACCTCGTCCGCTCCCTGATATAGCTCTTCAAAGGTCGCTTTAGGAAATAAAGACCGCCACCGCTGATCATGAATTAAAAAGTTTTCGAACTGATACCGCTGCTTTTCAATCGCCTTGATATCAAGTCGATAGATTGACCCAATATCCTTCGACGACTGCTGCCTAAGAATCACCGTTCCTTCATCATCGGGAAATTCAAAGTCAACTTGTGCAACGATGTAATCTTTGGCGTTGGTATCGAGTTCTAGCATATTCACACGCACTTCTTTGAAGTGTATGAATACGGCTAAACATAGGAGAACCACAGCTCCAATTAGGAGGCGCTTTCCTAAATTACCCTCTTTCAAGTGGCGTTGCCACTTAGGTTTTTCCTTTGATTCCTCGGCCATAAGTCCTAATCTCAATCTAGCATACTTGCATTTTATCCACCAGAGCCGCACAATTACAACAACGAGGATACACAATGTCAGCATATCAAGTCATTGCAAAAACGTTTCGCCCTAAAAAATTTTCTGAAGTTTTTGAACAAGATGCCATCGTTCAAACGATTAAAAATGCAATCCGTCTCGGAAAAGTGGGACACGCTTATCTGTTCTGCGGCAATCGGGGCACAGGAAAAACGACCCTGGCGCGCCTTTTTGCCAAAGCCCTGAATTGCGATGCTCTTACAGAAGATGGGGAGCCTTGCAACAGCTGCCGCTCCTGCCAAGAAATCACCAAAGGCCACTCCCTAGACGTCTTAGAAATCGATGGGGCGTCCAATCGCGGCATTGACGACATCCGCAACCTCAATGAAACCGTTGGCTATGCTGCTTCAAACGGCCGCACAAAAATTTACATCATTGATGAAGTTCATATGCTCACGAAAGAGGCCTTTAATGCCCTCTTAAAAACGCTTGAGGAGCCTCCTGCTCATGTCGTGTTCTTTTTTGCAACCACAGAACCCCATAAAATCCTTCCCACCATCCTGAGCCGCTGCCAACGTTTTGATCTCCGCCGCATTACATCGGAAAAAATCGAAGCCAAGCTCACATCCATTGTTGAGACCCTGA
>JAGROF010000079.1 GCA_020440405.1 Chlamydiia bacterium | reverse complement strand
CTTGGGGCATTTGGCAACGATCAGAGTGGGGATCCCTAGATTAGACGCAAGATGTCCCGTTCCCGATTCGTTGCCGATTAAAAAGTGGGATTCATAGAGGTAGGCAGCTAGGGCGCTTAGATCGGGAAACTCTGGAATAGCAAAGGGAATTCCCCGCCAGCTTTCCCGCTCTTCTGGACTCAAAGAAAAGACAACGTTGTATCCTTCTTCTTCTAGTCGTTTCGCCACCTCTAGAAATTTTTCGCGGCTCCAGGTCCGAAGGGGAGTGGTGCTTGTCGGGTGGATGACAATCCGCTTTTGCTCTTTGCGGTAAGTGAGACCTTGGGGAACCACCATTCCATTTTCTGAAATCGGATCGTTTTTTCCTAGGATTGAAGCAGTGTTTTGGGCAATGTTTTTTACGAGGGGAAGGGCGCGGTCAAAGACCCGGTCTTGAGGCATTAAAGGGTGATGCTTTCCTTCTTCATAGCTGGCATAAAAAATATGGATTTTTTCTCGGTATTTCTGAATCAGGTTGAAAGAGAATGGGGTATTGTCATTTTGCAAAATGATACGATCGAAGGTATCGAGAGAATCGAGGGTGGAGCGCTTGGCAAATTGCTGATGAGGGAACCAAGACTCAAGCTCTCCAAGTGAGTCCTGGAAGGTCGTCACGTCATAGCCTTCCAGGCGAAGGCGATGCGCAGCGACCAGCATCATCAGGCCATCGCCCATCCCTTTAGAACAAACGACTGCAGCTTTCATCTTCATCAGTTAATTCCATAAAGGCTTTAAAGACGCGGCTGACAGGAATAAAGGCTTGCCAGCAGTTTTCTCTCATCCGGAAATGTATCCCTTTGAAATTCGGAAGGGGAAAGGGAAGAGTGACAACTTTTCCAAGCGCCCAATCGGGACGCCAGAGGCGCACCCGTTTGGGGTTGCCTGAAATCGTGAGGGTTGTAATCCCAAGGTTTGATGCTAAGTGTCCCAACCCTGAATCGTTCCCAATCAAATAGCCTGATTCATAAATATAGGCAGCAAGTTCCTTTAAACTAGGGAAAGAAGGTAGGTCGATGTCTAAGCATTCCCAATCCTTGCGTTCACTAGGGCTGACACAAAATACGGGCTGGTACCCTTCTTTTTGGAGACGTTTTGCCAATTCGAGAAATTGACGTTTCTTCCAATTACGTTTCGGGTCATTGCTCGTAGGATGGATTACCACACGTTTCGAAAATTTTCCATGCTCTCCTTCAGGAAGAGTGAGATCGTTTTCTTTAGAGGGGGGGCTTCCTAAAAGAAAGGCGCATGCCGCAGAAAGGTTGGTTGCTACAGGGAGCTTGGGATCAAATAGATAGTCTCCTTCCTTAAATTTCGAGCTTGCTGTTGGAAAAATAAAACGGACATGTTGCATTTTCCCTTGGTCACGCAAACGAAACAAATCCCAAGCACGTTTGGAATGATCATTCTCGACAATGACATGGTCGTAGGACTCTAAAACCTCAGGGGGAACATGTTTTTGAAATGTGTGCTCTTCGAAAAGGGGAGCAAGCGCCTCAGCGCTATCATGAAAAACTGTGGGGCTTAACCCCCGTTTTTTGAGGTGATGGGCTACGATCATCATCAGTAGCCCATCTCCAATTCCTGAGGCGCAAAGGAGGGCGGAGCGGGTCATGCCGACTCTTCCTCATCCTCCGGAGCATCTGCAATGAGTGCTTCTGAAATCAGGACAATACCAGCGATGGAAGCGGCGTACTTAAGAGAATTTTTCACCACTTTTGTGGGGTCAATGACCTCTCCCTTGATTAGGTCTTCAATGGTTTCACTCTGGGCATTGAAGCCAAAAGCAGGACCTTTGGCGAGAACTTCTTCTAAATAGATCGAGCTGTCTTTGCCACAGTTTTCTACGATTTGCTTAAAAGGAGCAGCGCAAGCGCCCAGGACAATCTCCACGCCAATGCGCTCTTCTCGGTCTAGCTTGAGCTCTTTAAGTTTTTGACTCGCACGAAGAAGAGCAACGCCTCCTCCAGGGACGAATCCACTTTCCTGAGCAGCACGTGTCGCATTCAAGCTATCTTCGAAATCTTGTTTCTTTTGTTTCATTTCAGGCTCTGTAGGAGCGCCGACACGGATGACAGCCACACCACCTTGAAGCTTTGCCCGCCGCTCTTCAAGCTTTTCCTTATCATAGTCGCTTGTAGCTTGCGCTAGCTCTACATCGATCTGCTTGATCCGTGCTTCAATGACTTGCTTGTGCCCCATGCCTCCCACAATAGTGGTTGCTTCCTTGCTGATTTCGATGCGTTCTGCTTGCCCGAGCACTTCATCAGTTGTGTCTTTGAGCTGCATCCCTTTTTCTTCAGAGACGACAGTCGCTCCAGTTAAGGCAGCAATGTCTTCAAGCATTGCCTTGCGACGGTCTCCAAATCCAGGAGCTTTCACGGCTGCAATTTTTAAAGTGCCGCGCAGCTTATTCACAACAAGCGTTGAAAGAGCATCCCCTTCAATGTCTTCAGCAATAATGAGGAGTCCTTTACCAGCTGCTGCAACCGACTGCAAAAGGGGAAGGATTTCCTGAATCGAAGAGATCTTTTTGTCGGTGATCAGAATGCTTGTTTGTGTCATTTCTACAAGCATCGATTCTGCATTGGTGCAGAAGTAAGGACTTGTATAACCTCGGTCAAACTGCATGCCTTCAACCATTTCAATAGAGGTGGTTGTTCCCTTTCCCTCTTCAATGGTGATCACACCCGATTTTCCGACTTTGTCAATGGCTTCGAAAATCGTCTTTCCAATTTCAGTGTTTCCTGAAGCGGAAACAGTTGCAATATTTTTGATCGCGTCATCTTTTTCAACAGGTGTGGCTAAGGCGTCGAGTTCTTGCAAGACGACTTCCACCCCTTTATCGATCCCCCGTTTTAAAAGAATGGGGCTAATACCACTCGCAATGTTTTTGATTCCTTGCTTGACAAGGGCGCGGAGGAGAATAATCCCTGTTGTGGTGCCATCTCCCGACTTTTCCTTAATCTTACGTGCGACTTCTTTTCCCATCGACACCCCCATGTTAGCATAGGGGTCTTTGAGTTCGATGTCTTTGACAATACTATTCCCATCGTTTGTGATCTTGGGAGCGCCCCAACTTGATTCAATTCCAATGTTTTTCCCTTTAGGGCCTAGGGTCACACCGACGGTATCTGCAAGCTTGTCGATCCCCTCTTTCAGCTTTTCTCTTGCTTCTTCTTCGAAAATCAGTTCCTTAGGTGTTTGTGACATTGTTTAAGTTCTCCTAATTTTTAAGCTCATATCGATAGCACGGACAGAATGGGTGAGTTTCCCCACTGAAATCCCATTGACTCCCGTCTCCGCATACGAGCGAATGTTTTTTAATTCGATTCCCCCAGACGCTTCTAAATAGATCTTTTTAGGGTTCCGCACAACAAAACTGCGGATTTGTTTGGGATCCATGTTATCAAGAAGGATCGCATCGGGGCAAGCATTTACCGCTTCTTCAAACATTTTTTCATCTTCCACCTCGACTTGGATCCACTTTCCAGGGAAGTGCTCCCGAGCACGCCGAATCGCCTCTGCGATACTTAGATGGATCAGATGATTATCTTTAATCAAAATTTGATCTGCTAAATGGAATCGGTGGTTTTTTCCTCCACCGATTTTGACAGCATACTTTTGGAGATACCGGTGACCTGGCAAGGTTTTCCGCGTATCCAAAATATCACAAAAGCCCTGAGCCGCTTCGACATACCGCGCTGTTTCACTGGCAATACTTGTGGCATGCTGCACAAAGTTAATCGCTGTCCGTTCCATTGCTAAAAGCCCATGGATTGGCCCCACAAGTTCTGCAACCGCTCCTGGAATCCCTTTCATCCCTTCTTCCCTCATGAGGCGCACCTGAATCGAAGGGTCAACAGCATACGCAATCAGCTCTAAAAAGGGGAGACCTGCAATCATCCCATTTTCTTTGAGAAAAAGAGTAGCCACACCGGGGCTCCTTTCTAAACAGGCCACACTCGTGTGGTCCCGAAAGGCTTCATCTTCCCTTAAGGCAATCTCAATATTTCGCGTGAGTTCATTTAATAGACGGCACTCCATACGCACCTAGCATATCCCAAATAAGATTATTTGACGATACTATTTAGCGGGGATAGCACGCTTGCGAGATTTCTTTTTGGTCGGGATTTTTGCTTGCCTTCCATAGACCACTTCATGGAGATTTTCAACCGCCATAAAGGCCGATGGGTCTTCCTGAAGAACCAAGTCTTTAAGGTCCGCTAAATCCAAACGCTCGACAATGACAAAGAGAATCTCCCGCGCGTCTCCCGAATAGCCTCCCCGTCCATACATCACAGTCAGCCCCAGCCCCATCTCATGCATCACGAGTTGTGTGACCTCCTTAGGCTTTGAAGAGATAATGATGACCGATTTCAGCTCATCTAAACCGACAATGACGATGTCCATCATCTTGAAGGCGACAACATAGGTCAGCAGAGAGCGGAAAGCGATATGCCAATCTCTGAAGATGAGCCCATAGGCAGCAAAGATAAAGATATTGATGAAGAGGACAACCTGTCCAACCGTAAAGCCCTTCTTCCGATTGATGATGATGGCTAAGATCTCTGTGCCATCTAAACACCCCCCATTGCGGATAATGAGTCCCGCACCAATTCCCAGGATTGCACCACCAATAACAATGACCTCTAAAGGATCTGATTCAAAGGGCTCAATGTGATTGAGCAGTCCCAAGGAAACCGCAAATAGAATCACCGCAATGATCATTTGAATGAAGAAAGTGCGCCGAATAAATTTATACGAAAGATAAATAAATGGAAGGGTAAGCACAACGAAGTAAATCGGAAAGAGAATCTTTGTTGAAAGGCGCGTTAAGATCATCGAGATCCCGATGATTCCTCCGTCGATCAAGTCATTCGGAAATAAGAACATTTTAATGGAAAGCGCTGCAAGAAAAGCGCCAACGGCCGTCCAAAAATACGAGAGCAAGAGCTGCCTCTTACTTTTATGTCCTACGTGTGATCCAACCATGATCAATACCTGTTTTTCTTAGTACAGGACATTTTTTGGATCGTTAAGCAGCTGCGACTTCACCATATTTCCTTTCTTCTTGCGCCCATAGCACTTTGGCTATGGGACTCGTCGCTCAAGAAAATCTGATTTTGTCTCGCTTGCTTCTCGATTCCAAAAAATGTCCTGTACTAAGA